>JBPCIP010000175.1:0-25307 GCA_051006195.1 Pyrinomonadaceae bacterium | reverse complement strand
CCTCACTATTCGCCGCCAAAAGTGAGGCATAGCCTCTTTCTTTGGGGGCAGACTTAACGGAAAGGCAGAGCCTTTCCGCACATCGGGCGGCACAGCCGCAAGATTTAATATTCCGCGTAAGGTGAGTTACTTACTTGACCATCGTGCCGGTGCGACTCCAACGCGTGTTGCGGATAAAGTCCTGCACGAAAGGAAAGCCCGTCGAAGGCGCGCTCTCATCGTAAGACCAATAGACGAACAGGGCACGCCCGATGATGAAATCGCGCGGGACGAAGCCCCAATAACGACTGTCGGCGCTGTTGTCGCGATTGTCGCCCATCATGAAATAGGAATCGGGCGGGACAGTGATGATATTTCCCCCGTCGAGGCTCTTGTAGATGGGCAGACGTTCCGGGTCATCATCTTCCCCTAGCTGCGACTCCGGACTGTAGGCGGCGGTATACGGCCCGTCGCCCTGCGGCGGCGGGTCTGTTTCCATCTCCAGCGGTGCGAGGTCTTCCCGACCTTCCGTGCGTGGATCGTCAGGGTGATTGATGGCCGCCATGACTCTCTCGGCCAAAGGCTGACCGTTGATGATCACTCTTGTGCCGCGCAGTTCGATGCGGTCGCCCGGCAGGCCGATGACGCGCTTGACGTAGTTGGTGACGTATTGTTTGTTGGTCGGATCGTTCGGGTCGTCTCGCCACGGCTCGAATTGGTTGCCGGGATATTTGAAGACGACGATATCGCCGCGCCTGACTTCGCGTTGCGGGAGAAATGGCAGCGGGGTCGAACCGGGCGCGAAGATGAATTTATTGACGAGCAGGTGATCGCCGATTGTGATCGTGTTCTGCATCGAGCCGGTGGGGACCTTCACCGCCTGTACGACGAACGTCATCCCGAACAGCGCCATGATTGCCGTGACCACGAGCGACTCGAAATATTCGCGCCACACACTGCGGGGTGGCCCCGGAGAGACCGGCGTTCCCGCGCCGGACTGAGCCGCCTCCTTCCGAGTAGTATGCGATGCGGACGCCCCCGCCCCGTTGCCTGTCGCAGTTTGGAGAGGAGGCTCTTCGATGATGGTTGACCGGGAATTATTGCTCATAAAATTTATCGTAGATAAACGCGCGGGCGGCGGTCAAGCTGTCCGCCGTGTTTCAATCTGCCGCCTCCTTACTGGGTCGTCAAGTGCAATTGTTCGAGGGCGCGGCTCGCGGCATCCATTTCGGCGGCTTTGATGGTCACGCCCGCGCCGCGAATGTTGTGTTCGTCGAAGATGACTTCGACGCGAAAGAGGCGTCGGTGCGGCGGCCCTTCTGTATCCACTACGTTGTACGTCGGGGTGACGTGAAAAGTGGCCTGCACGCATTCCTGCAACATCGTCTTGTAATCGGCGGCGGCGGCATCTTCAGGATTCGCCTCGGTCAATTCGGCGTCGAGCAAACAACGAACGAATGCGGAGGCAACTTCATAGCCGCCGTCCAGATACACGGCTGCGATCACGGCTTCGACGACATCCGCGAGGAGAGCGCGTTTGCGTCGCCCGCCCGTCTTCTCTTCCCCGCGCCCGACGCGCAGGTATTCGCCGAGGTCGAGCCGTCGCGCCACGCGCGCCAGCATCGTGGTGCTCACCAGCCGGTGTTTCATCCGCGAGAGGTCGCCTTCGGAAGCATCGGCGGTGGATTGATATAGGTAATGGGCGACGGCGAGGCCAAGCACCGAGTCGCCTACGAATTCGAGGGCTTCGTTATGCAGGCGACGCGCTTCCAGTTCTTCGCCGGGCGCAACCTGCTCGTGCGCCCACGAGCGATGTGTCAGGGCGCGTTCCAGGAGCGTGCGGTCGTTGAAAGCGTAATCGAGCTTTGCTTCCAACTCGTCGAGATTAGGTTCGGCGATGTCGGGATTTTCCACAGTGTGCGCGATTGTAGCAAACGGCGGAGAGAAAGGGGAAAGGGGAAGGGCAAAAGGGAAAGGGCAAGGGGGCAAAGCGGTTAATGTCTTTGCAACCTCCCTTTCACCTTTAGTCCCTATCCTTTGCTCTCTCCCCCTTACCGCTCGCTCAAGGCAACGGCTTCGCCGTGACCCCGGCGATGTAGGCTTCGAGTCCTTCAGTCGAATCATTATGTCTGAATTTATAAAACCCGGTGAGTTGCTCTTTCCAACGTACATGTGCTTCTTGATATTGCGCGTCCGTGCCGCTCAGGGCGACGGCACGCGCATATGCATCAATAATCCGGTCAATCACAAAAAGAATCTTCGCCAGTGCTGCCTTGTCCTCCTCAGTTTCCGGGCCGCGTGAGACCTCGCCCCTAAACCTCTTAGCCAGCGGTTCGTATTCACTGATCGTATAAGCAACGGCGAGACGCGAATAAACAACAGGAGTATTCCTGACAGACCCGTCCTGCTCGATGGCTTTGCGAAAATAGCTGACCGCCTCGGCGGGCGTCTCTTTTAAGATGAGGTCGCCGACGATGAAATTGAGATAAGCGAGCGCGTCGGGTTTGCCTGTGAAAGGCTTCCAGTCGTCGGGCTTGCCGCCCTGTTCGAGCCGTGCGATGGCGCGACGCGCAAACTCAAGCGCCTCCGAGTTCAACGAAGCATCGCTCGCGCCGCTGCCGACGGCCAGGTAGCCCGCGGAAGCGAGATTAATAATCGTCCTCAAGTTGTCCGGCTCAGTTAAGAGAATTTGTTTGCCGACAGGAAAGGCCGCCGCATATCTTTTCTCTTTGAAAAGTAACTGCTCGAACTGCACCTTGCGCGTCGCCTTTTCGTAAGCCTCGACCCACCTGCGCACATAGGCCGCATATTCGTTGTTGGGATATTTCTCCAGATAGTCGCGACCTGCTTCGAAGGCTATCCCCTGATTGAGATTGATGTTAGAGCGCCACCGTTCGTAGAGATCGGCCTGCGCTTGTGTGATCTGCTCCCTGCTGCCTTGTATGGAACGCAACATCGGATTCTGCGCCACCGCATGCTGCCACTTTGCAGTGAGCGCGCAGGGCGACGACCCGGCGAGCAGAGCTAAAGAGAACGGAACGGCAATCATGCGGGCTTGCCATGTCGCACGCGACGCGTCCGGTGCTGTTTGTTGTTGTGATTTCATGCGAATTGAATGCTTCAACTTCAGTTTCATCTAATGCTGATTGAAGTAGCTTGCCAATGCTCTTCTGTCTGCGTCAAGCGGCGGAAATGGTGACGGGTGATGAACCGCCTGTAAAGGGCGACTCTCGTTAACACAAACGCCAGACGCATCGTAGTTTGAACGATACGCCCGGCGTTGTGACTAAAGACGATTCTGCCTGAAGTTGCGGTTACGGCTTTTTGGTCGGCTTGGGTTTAGGCATTGGCTGCGTCGCCGTCGGCGTGCCGGTCGCGTTCGTCGTGGTCGCCGGTTTCGCTGCTGCGGACGGAGTGGTGGCAGTCGATGTGGTAGTTGAATTCATCGCGCCGTTTCCGTTGCCCGTCGTCTCATTGCCGGTGGAAGATGCACCGTCAGTGGGCGCGGGAGTGGCCGATGGCACGAAGGGTTGCGGTGTGAACGGTTGCGGCAGCGGCTTCGACGCCGCCCCTGCGATGTAAGCATCAAGGCCGGTGGTCGTATCATTGTTGCGGAACTTGTAGAATCCGGTCAACACTTCCGTCCAGCGGGTCTTCGACGCCTGAAGTTTCGGATCGGTGCCCGCCAAACTGATCGCACGCGCGTAAGCGTCCATGACGCGGTCAATAACCTGATTCAAATTGTTCAGGGCATGTTTGCTCTCATCCGTCTCCGGCTTGCCCTGATACCGGGCAAAGTCCTTCTGCATCGGCTCGTACAGCCCGGCTTGATACGCCGCAGCCAGACGCGCGTAACTGACCGCTGACTTCTTCACGTCGGTCTCATGCACAAACGATTTAAGGTAGTAGGGAAGCGCACCCGCCGGATCACTCTGGATCATGTATTCGCCAATCGCGAAGTTGAGATAGCCGAGCGCTTCGTCTTTCGTCTTGAAGAGCACCCACTTATCAGGAGTCTTACCCGCCTCAAGCATCTCGACGGCCTTCTTCGCGTATCCGAGAGCCACGGGGCTGAACGTCGTGATCGGCGTAGGCAAACTCTGCGCGTTGTAGCCCGCGTAACCGAGTTGAATCAAAAGGCTCAAGTTCTCCGGGTCGGAGGCGAGAGTCGTTCCACACACCTCAAACGCTTTGTTGAAATCTCTGCCCGTGTTCTGCGCGTCTGTCCCGTAGAGATATTTCGGGCAGTCCAATTTCGTCACAGCCGCGTCGTAATCGGTGATGAACTTCTGCACGGCTTTAGAGTACTGGTCATTGCAACTGGCGTATTTCTGCACGTACTCTTTGGCGATCCCGTAGGCTTCTTTCTGAGCCGCCGCATCGCCCTTCTTTTTGTTGTAATAATTTGTGTACATCTCGCCGCGAGCGGCCTCTTCACAAGGATTGGCAGCGGCAGCGGCAGCAGTGTCTTGTGCGAATGCCGGCAACGCAAAGGCTGTCAATGCGAGCGCGGCCAGAGTAAACGAACGGATCAAGTTTTTCATTAGTCGCATGTCCTCCAGGCAATAATCGTCTATGTGATTTTCGAACCTTCAAGTGGGGGCCGCGAACGACGAATGTCGCGTCTCATTCAGATGCGCGGGCGGTGTAGGCAGTTGCCGTTACCGGCGCGGCGCATGGTCTGTGGCTGACTTCGGGGAATGACCACACCTGAGCAAATTGTGGAATCGGGTGCAACGACAAAGGCGCTGCGCCGTGATACTGCAATAAGCGGCGGAAACGTGTCAAGCGTGATCTTAACATCTATTATCTCATCCGCCGTACAAAAAATTCCGCCGTGTCTGAGTGTCCCGCTATTAGACACCAAACACGGCGGATTGTTCCTTACATTCGAGTTATAACTTCGTTACGGTGTGTTTGTCAGCACGCGGCGCGGGCGAGCGTCTATTGTGGGTTGCGTTCCCTTCCCCGGCGCGCTGGACGGTCTGGCGGCGGGTCGCGTCGTCACGCCGGTCGGGCGCGTCTCGACGGGCAGCAGCACGGGCTTCACGCCAGTTGTACGCGCATCATCGTCGCCGGTCGCATTCGGATTCACAGCCGGATTCACAGTATCGGCGGCGTCCGAATCCTCTTCGTCTTCCGCCCCGGCGAGCGCCGTGGGATTGACCTGCGGGCGGGGCGCGAGAAGTTCCGGGGTGAGCGGGAGCAGTGACTTGCCGTTGCGCTTACCGAACCGATAACTCAAGGCGCGATAGATTTGCCCCGCGACCGCGACCGGAAAGTGTGCGCGGGCGTCCGAACCGCGACTCACGACGGCGATGGCGAGTTGCGGGTCTTCAACGGGAGCGTAAGAAGTAAAGAGGCCGACCCAGACGCCGCCCGCGCCGATACATGTGCCGGTCTTGCCCGCAATCGTCTGCTGCGTATCGTAAGCCTTGCGGGCCGTCCCATAGGTGACTGCGCCGATCATCCCCGGCAGCATGCGCCGCAAGTGTTCCTGCGGGATGTTGAGTTGGCGGCGCACTTCCGTCTTGAATCTGAGATTCTCCTGCGGCGTGCGCGGCAGGTGCGGCGAGAGCAGCGTCCCGCCGTTGCCGAAGACCGAGGCCAGCGTGGCGAGTTGGACGGGCGTCACCTCGAAGTCGTCGCCGTGTGAACTCATGCGCAGCATCCCACGGTCGTCTTTAAAGAGCGGCACGCGTCCCGCGAACTCGTTCACATGATTGATGCCGCTGCGCTCGCCCAAACCTAGTTGGCGCGCGTAGCTCGACAAACGCTCGAAGCCGACGCGTCTGCCGACCTGTTGAAAGTAGCCGTTGTTCGAACGGGCGAGCGCATCGTTTAAATTCATCCGGTTGCTGTTGTAAGCGACGTTCTCCTGCACGGGATCAATCACGCCCTCGATGACGCCGGCCAGACCCGAAACGAGTTTGATCGTCGAACACGGCTTGAAGCCGCGCCGCACGCCCCACTCCTGATTGACGATGGTGTAGACCTGTCCGGTCTTGGGATTCATCACCACCACGGAACCGGCGTGATAGCCGAGCGCGTTGATAGCCGCGCGGCGCACCTCCGGGTCTTCGCCCGTCGCATCGTCGCGCAGAATGTTTTCGGCCACTTCGTCGCGCAGAGATTTATCCAGCGCGCGTTGCCTGGCAATCGCCGCTTGACGGGCCAGTTCCGCCCGGCGCGCGGCCTCTTCGCGTCGCCTGCGCTCCTCGGCTTCGCGCCGCGCCTGTGCCAGTCGTTCGCGCTTCGACGCCTTGCGTCCGCCCTTGCGATCATCATCACGCCCGGCGCGCTCGTTGCTTTTCGCGGCGCGTCCTTTTCTGTCTGCTGCGCGTTCGGCGCGTGTTTCTCTGGCGGAAGATTTTTGCGCGGCGTACTTGTCTCGGCCTTTCGCTGATTTAGACTTGCTATCAGCTTTGGCAGACTTAGCAGATTTGGTTGATTTGGATTGCGCGGCTTTGCCTTTTTTCGGCACAGCATTGCCAGAGATGACGACGCAAAAGATGAGAAGGAAAGAGACAAGGAGGGGGGATGGGGGATATGAGATTCTAATCATGCAAAAAAATCCTCTCCGGCAAAAGCATTTGAGAGAGCGCAACGCTTCGCAAACAAAAGCGCACGCGACGATGGCGGCAAATGGACGTTGTGAACACGCGGGCGGCACTGGCTTAGCGCGAAGGAATCCGCAGAGTGCGTCGAGGTTTTCGGGTAATTTATCAGGCTGAAAGCACGCTGCAATAAGCCACTTTTCCGACCAAATTCCTTTGATGCAAATTTTCGAGCTTCGTAACTGGCTGGCAGGAGAGACAATCCCCCTGAAGTCTCCGGGGGGTTTGCGTTGGAGACACTTGCGACTATAACATCAGGAATTGCGGCGGGCAACACCTTTAATTAATTTTATTTAGCTGTTGGCTCCTATCGTTCAACTTGAAGCATTGATGTACTGATAACGTCACGTCTCGAATGAGGGTAATCAGACTCTTAAATAGTTTTCGCGTGCGTCTGCTGCTCGTGCTGGCTGCGCTGCTCATCGCCACGCTCGGCGTGCAATTTTATCTCAACCTACTCTCCGAGCAACGCGGTGCCCGCATCATCGCGGAACAAGAGCAGGCGCTTGCCGCCGGAATTTCGCTTGCCGCGCAGACTTTCCCCTCTACTAAAAGACTCGAATACTTGGACACGGAGCGCGGCTTTCTCCTGCGCGAAAAACATGCCGGACGCATCACCAACGTGCTCATCGTCAAAGACGAAGGACGCATCCCTGACCGGCTCGACGACGAAGACATCATCGACGATAGCCTCGACCCGAAGTTCAACCCGGAGCCGCTCGGAGACGGTATTTACAAATTCTTTACGGTCGCCGAAGCGCAACTGCCGCGCCTCGTCAACGCGGATCAATTGGCGAGCACGCAACCCGGCGCGGGCGAACCGCGCGCCTTCACTATCTCTGCCGCCACTTCGCAGGGACTCAACTACATTATCGTCGTGCTCGGCTCGGCGCAAATGTCGGAAACCGGCTCGCTCCAGCAAACTATCAGCCCTCTGCTTCCGACGCTTGCCGTGCTCCTCATCGCGACGCTCGCGGCGGCGATCCTCGTCTGGCGCTTCACCAAACCGATTCAGGAACTTTCGGATGCGGCGCGCAGAGTGGCTGCCGGAGATTTCAATTTCCGCGTCCCCGCCACGCGCCGCGACGAAATGGGCGCGCTCGCCACCGTCTTCAACGAGATGATCGCGCGCCTCGGCGGCATGCGCGATCTCGAAATGCGTCTGAATCTCGCCGAACGGTCGGCAGTCGTCGGGCGTCTCGCGTCGGCCATCGCGCACGAGATACGCAACCCGCTCAATTATATCAATCTCACGCTCGACCACCTGCGCACGTCGCTCGCGCCGAGCGATCCGAACAAACGCGAAATGGTCGAACGGCTCACGGCGCAACTCAAAACCGAAGTCGCGCGCATCAACACGCGCATCTCCGAATTCCTCAAGTACACGCGTCCGGCGCAGCTCGACCTGCAACCCATTGAGTTGCACGCCCTCATCGTAGATGCGTTGCGCATCGTCGAAGCGCAGGCCGCCGAAAGCAAGATCGAGACGCGCATCGAGCAGGCGGGCGATCTCCCGAACGTGCGCGGCGACGCCGAATCTTTACGTTCCATCTTCACAAACCTTATTATCAACGCGGTGCAGGCGATGGAAGGAGAAGACGCGGGCGGAAGTTTGACCGTCACGCTCTCGGCCAATGAGCCGGGGCGGGCGCAGGTTGATGTCACGGACACGGGACGCGGCATCGAGGCCGAGAACATCTCCCAGGTTTTTGAACCCTATTTTTCCACGAAAGACACTGGCACGGGGCTGGGACTAGCCATCGTCAAAAAAGCTGTGGACGATCACGACGGGACGATCTCCGTCACCAGCAAACACGGCGAAGGCACAACTTTTACAGTTACATTACCAACAGAAGAAAGAGGCTAGAGGTTAGAGGTTAGAGGTTAGACGAAAACAGTTTTTACTGATCTCTAATCTCTGGCCTCTGACCTCTGAGGATTGAATATGGCACGCAAAAGCATACTCGTGGTGGACGACGAGAAGCCGCAGAGAGATATTTTGGAAGCAATTTTGTCGGCTGAAGGCTACGACTTGATGACCGCCGCTTCGGGCGAAGCCGCGTTGAAGATCGCGAAGGATCGGCGCTTCGATCTCGTGCTCACCGATTTGAAGATGACCGGCATGGACGGCATCGAACTGCTCCAACGGCTGCTGGCTTACGATTCATCGATCATCGTCATCCTGCTGACGGCGCACGGCTCGATTGATTCGGCCAAAGATGCGCTGCGGCGTGGCGCGTTCGATTACCTCGAAAAGCCCTACGACCGCGAGACGCTGCTCGACACCATCCGCCGCGCGCTCACTAAACTCGATGCGCTCGATACCGAGATCATCTCCGATTCGCCGGAGATGGAGTCGGTCAAGAAGATGATTTTGAAGGTGGCGCGTTCGGTTTCGACCGTCTTGATTCGCGGCGAATCGGGGACGGGCAAAGAGTTGGTCGCCCGCGCGATTCACAATCAGAGCCAGCGCGCCTCCGAGATGTTTCAGGCCGTCAACTGCGCCGCCATCAACGAAAATTTACTGGAATCGGAACTCTTCGGCCACGAGCGAGGCAGTTTCACCGGCGCGCACGCCGAGAAGAAAGGTCTCTTTGAGGTGGCCGACCGGGGCACGCTTTTTCTCGACGAGATCGGCGAACTCGACATCAGCATGCAGGCGAAACTGTTGCGCGCCTTGCAGGAACGCGAGATCAGGCGCGTCGGCGGCACGCGCCCGATCAAGATCGATGTGCGCGTTGTCGCCGCGACGAATCGCGAACTGCTCGCGATGGTCAGGGACGGCAGATTCCGCGACGATCTCTACTACCGCATCAACGTCCTGTCCATCGACATCCCCCCCTTGCGTGAGCGGCGCGAGGATATCCCCGTCCTCATTAATTTCTTTTTGAAGAAGCACACGCGCAACACTTCGCGTCTCATTCGCGGCCTGACGCCGGAAGCCCGCGTCGTGATGCTCGAATACGCGTGGCCGGGCAACGTTCGCCAACTCGAATCCGCCATCGAGCGCGCCATCCTGTTGGCCGAAGCCGATCTGCTCACGGTCGAAGATTTGCCGCTCGAAGTCAGACAGGACGTGCGCCCCGCGATGGAGGGCGCATTCAAGCTGCCGTCCGAGGGCATCTCGTTTGAAGATTTCGAGCGCAACCTGATTTTGCAAGCGATGGAGCGCACGGACTACAACATCACCAAAGCGGCCAAACTGCTTGGCCTCACGTTTCGCACCCTGCAATACCGCCTCGAAAAATTCAGCATCAAACGCGCCGACAAAAAACATGGAGCGGAAGAAGAGGAAGATGAAGGGTGACGAAGATCGGCTGATTTTCTGCTTTAATCTCTGCGTCAGGACAAACGACGAGTGAACTCACGGCAATGTTTTATCAACTCACGCTTTTTCTCGTTCGGAAATATTCGCTGCAAGTCTGAATCCTGGAGACGTTCTAGTTGCAGAGTCCTGAAGCATCAGCGGAGGCCAAACATGAAAAACTTCACCGCCGTCACCTGCATAACTTTTCTGTTCCTCGCCTCTGCTTGCAGCGGGCAGAGCGGTAACGAACCGGACAATGCGAGAAGCGGCGGGATGGCGAGCATTCCCAAAGGCGGTATAGCCGACCACAGAGATGCGCGGCAAACGGCTGACACTCCTCGTAATGAGCAAGCAGCACTGCAATCCGTCTCGCTCGTTCAAGCCAGCCAGGCGCAGGCGTCGCAGCAGGTGGCCGTCGAGCGCAAGATCATCCGCGACGCCGACATCAATCTCGAAGTGGCCTCGCCCGCCGAAGGCCAGCGCAAACTCGGTGCTATCGCCGAGGCGCACGGCGGGTTCGTCGTCACGTCAGAATCGAGACAGGTGGACAACGCCTCGCGCGATTCGCAACCGGCGGAGATCGTCACCGTCCAACTGCGTGTTCCGGCGTCACGCTTCGACGCCGTGCTCGCCGAAATTCGCGCCGTCGGCAGCCGTGTCCGTGCGGAGAAGCAGACGGGCAAAGATGTTACCGAAGAATTTATTGACCTCGACGCGCGCCTGCGCACGCAACGCGCGCTCGAAGCGCAGTTTCTCGAAATCATGAAACGCGCCGACAAAGTTTCCGACGCGCTTGAGGTCCACAGCCAACTGGCCGGAGTCCGCACGGAGATCGAGCGGGTCGAGGGTCGCCGGAGATTTCTGGAAAATCAGGCCGCCCTGTCCACGATCAATGCCACGCTGCAACCGCCCGCCTCGCTCGTCAGCGTCAACACCAGCGGCTTCTTCTTCAACATCAAGAGCGCATTCGGAGACGGCATAGACATCGCGGCGGCGATCATTCTCGGCATCATCCGCTTCGGCATCGCGCTTCTTCCCGTGGTGCTGCTGATCGTCCTTCCGCTCGCGCTCCTCTGGCGGTTTCTCCTCCGCCCGCGCTTTCGCCGCCCGAAAATGGACGCGCCCGCTCCGCCCGTCGCCGGGACGGCAACTTAGAAATTCGCGCTTTAGGTTAAAACTCTCTACCTGCTAACTTGAGACTTCCAGACATCAACTTTAGACTCTGCTCGATGAACCAATTTACACCCCGTTTAATTTTCCCGTGCGCCCTGCTCGTCGCCCTGCTGTCGGCGTGCGCTCATGATTCGTCCCCGACTAACGCGCCCGCCAACTCGTCGAACTCCAACGCCGCCGTCGTTTCTCCCACCTCGGCTCCTGCGAAGAAGTCGCCTTTGGAAGGGATCGCGAGCGCGAGCGTCGAGCCGGTTGAGATGAGTCCGGGCGCAACGGCGAAAACAAGCGTGCGCTTGACGATTGCGAGCGGCTACCACGTCAACGCGAATCCGGCGAGCGAGCGTTTTTTGATTCCGACGACGCTTGAAGTCACGCCGGAAGCGGGCATCGCGGCGGACAAATTCATCTACCCGAAACCTTTGACAAAGAAGTTTCCCTTCGCCGAAACGCCGCTCGCCGTTTATGAGGGCGAAGCTGTGATCATGCTGACGCTGCGCGCCCCGCGCGACACCTCGCCGGGACAGCACGCGCTGCGCGCGCGGGTTCGCGTGCAACCCTGCGACGACGAGAAGTGTTATCCTCCCGCCACCATCGACACTTCCGTTCCGGTCATCATCCGCTAAAAAACTTTGCCGTTCACACGAGATAACGAAAGCACGGACGAGCAACGCGCGGATGCGCGGAGGGAGACGGCGCGGCACGAAGTTGAACCCCGCGCGCCGGACGCATCTCCGTCGTTTGCCTACAGCCGCTCGGAGAGTCCTGTGCCTCGCCTCGCCCGGCGTTATTGGCTCATCGGCGCGGCGGCGTGCTTGCTCGCGGCGGCGGCGCTCTTGATGTGGTCGCACTTGGACGCCGCCTTCGTGGTGGCAACGCTCGGCATCCTCGCGTGGTTTTTCGATCTGCGCAACCGCCTGCGCCCGCCCGACATCGAAGCTGACGAAAAATTTGCAGATGCATATCAGGACGGGGATGAAAAATTTAATGATCGAGATGAAAGATAAACAGATGGCTTTTTCGCTGCGGCGGCTAATTACGATTTGCTTGCTGGCATCGGCATGCGGAACAGCGGCGGTGGCGGTGACTGCCTCTCCGGTGGTTGTCGCTTCGGGCGAAGCGGAAGCGCGCGGCGCAATCGAGCAGGCTTTTCAACAGTTGAAAGCAGGCGATTACAACTCGCTTTACGAAGTGCTGCCGACCGCCTCGCAGCGGCGTCTGGCGCGCGACCAATTTGTGCGGGCGCTCGAACGAGCGCGCGGCATGTATGAACTGGAGCGTTTGGAGATCGGTGCGGTGCGCGTCTCCGGTGATCTCGGCGTGGTGGATTCGACGATCTACGGGCGTGCGCTTGCGCCGCTGGCGGGCGAAGGCAAGATCGTCTTGCGGCAATATCTCGTGCGCGAAGGCGGGCGGTGGCGCGTGACCACCGGCGACCGCGCCACGATTCAACCGCTGCTCACCGCCAATCCGACATTCGCCAAAAAATATCCGCTCACGCAGCCGCGCCTCTACCTCAAACGCGACGGGCGATGGATGGACATCAGCAGGCAACTGCAAAACATGCGCCGGCGCACGACGAAATAATACCGATTCAAAATCATTTGTCCGTATGGATAAACTTTAGCCATGAACGTATCAAGAATTTGATTGAAAACAGCTTTTACAAAATGCGCACAATTTAAGTTGAATTGGTATAAGACACATTCTGATGAAAGCCGCACAGGCGGCTTTATCTTTTTCGACATCTTGGCGAGTTTTGACGGTGCGACGGAGTCGCTACATCAAATCCTCAAACGAGAGTTGAGTTTCTTCGGGCGGCGGGCGGCGTGGGCGCGATTTTTGTTGTGTGCCGTCAAGCGCATGCATGACGGCAGCGAGGTGGAAGCGCAGCAGGCGCGAAGTCAGGCGGAGGGCGGGGATGCGCCCTTCGCGGGCGAGCCGGCGCACGGTGGATTCGCTCACCTGTAAAAGTTCGGCGAGTTGGCGCGCGGTTAAGAACTCTTCGCGCTTGTCCTGAGGTGGGGCATCCGCTTCCATTCGAGCAAAAAAGTTTACGGCGCTTTCCCGCCCGGCTTCACGGCGCGGGCTTGAGGGAGAGCGCAACACGATAAACCGCCGCGCCTTCTACTTCGACATCTTTCGAGATTGTCGTCAAACCGTCCATTTTGGCCGTCACCCGATAGCGCGCTGTCGCCACCGGCAACCGGAAAGAAAATTCGCCTGAGCGGTTAGAGACGCGCCCGTCGAGCTTTTTAACCGCGCCGTTTGCTTCGACGCGCGCCAGTTCCACCCGCGCTCCTTCGAGGCTGCGCCCCGCTTCGTTAAAGACGCTGCCGTTGACGAAGACGAGCGAACCTTCGTCCACCGGCAATTTGAGGTCGCCGCCGAGCGAACGCGACTTGCCCGCGATGACTTCAACATCTTTGATTTCCGCGACGCTCAAGCCCGGCTTGCGAAACGTGAGGCTGTAACGACCCGGCGCGAGTCCCGTGATCTCAAACTGCCCTTTGCGATCCGTCGTCGCGCTCGCCGACTCCTTCTCGTCCTGCTGTGCGATCACTTTGACGCCTTCCGCCGACGCGCCGCTCTCAGTTTTGACCTTGCCCTTAATGCTCCCGGTCGTCTTGCTCTTCTGCGCCGCAACGCTCAGCGCGAGCAGCAACAGTAAAAAGCAGGTGCCGGTAATGCTAAATTTGCTCATAGTTTTGCGACGAGAATCTGCGCTGAGAATCGTTCTATTTTTGGCTGCGCGGCCCGGCCCCGTGCAGCCGGTGATGATTATACATCCAATCAATCGCCGGGGTGACCAAGAGGCCGTCGCGCGCTTCTTCTGTTGATGCGATGCACGGCGCTTGCTGTTGCCTTATCGACAAAAACCGAGGGCGCAAAGAATTGAGTGATGGTTCATCATTTTGAAATCTTTCTTGAGCGGCGCGGGTGCATGTGACACGAACGCGCGGGACTACGTATAATGGCGCGCCTCCTTTTGCGCGTTGGCTGAAACAATCGGCTACCGATAATCGTTGAATTGCCTTAGCGTCCGTTTCCGAGTTTTATGTTGCGCCCCCTTAAAAGTTCATTCACTCCTGCTCGCCGTCCGCGCTGCGTCAAATCGTTGCTCATCATGAGCCTCCTCGCCTTCTTCACCTTTTGCAGTTCTCTGCCTGTCGCGCGCAGTCAGCAGACCGCACCCGCAACACAGCCATCTCAACAACGCCCGCGCCGCGTCACGCTGCCGTCTCTGCCGCAGGATGCGGACGAAGTGCTGCGCGTTGAAACCGATCTCGTGCTCGTCGATGTCAACGTGACGGACGCCGCCGGGCGACCCGTGCGTAACCTCAAGGCGGAGGATTTCAAACTCTACGACGAGGGCATCGAACGCCCCATCGCCTTCTTTAACGTCGAACGGCAGCGCGGCGCACCGCGCCCCGTTGCCATCGTCTTTGCCGTGGATGTGTCGGGCAGCATGTCGGCGGGCGAGATGGAGCGCTTGGCGAGCGCGTTGCGCGTCTTCTCGCGCCGCCTGTCAGACCGCACCTCCCTCTTTGCCGTCATGAGTTTTGGGATGAACGTGCGCGTGCTGCAACAGTTCACGAACGACGAGCAGAAACTCGAACGCGCTTTCAGCCGCCTCGGGCGCGAAGCCAACGGGCTGTCAACTCATACTTACGATGCGGTCGATGACGCCGTTCGTCTGCTCGTGCGTCATGCGCCGCGCACGCGGGATCGGCGTTTGATGAAGCGTGCGGTGGTGGTCGTGACGGATGGCTTTCCGGTGGGCGATACGATTGCGCCGAAGACCGTCATCGAGCGCGCCAACGCCGCCGACGTGAGCGTCTACACAGTGACGCTGCCCTCCTTCTCGCGTCTCTTCGCTTTGCGTGGAAACGGCAGCACAGGAGCCAACGCGCATGCGCCGTTGCCGACCCCGCTCGACTTAAGCGGCTTGACCGAAAAGACCGGCGGCACCAATGTCTATGCGACGCAGAAAGACTTCGACCCGCTCTTTCAAGCGCTCGCCGAAGAAGTGACTTCGTCTTACGTGCTGGCCTTCTACCCGCCCGAAGAAAAACGGCGCGACGGGCGTTTCCACCCGCTTCGCATCACCGCCCCTTCCGGCCTCAACGTTCGCCAGAGCCGACCGGGATACTGAAAAGCGGTGACAGGTGACGGGTAACAGGCGGCAGGAGAAAACCGTAGCTTGTAAATCGTCAATAGAAAACGCCGTCATCCTCTATTCATGATTTACGATCTAACTTCTTCTGACTTGTGGCCTGTTACCCGTCACCTGTCACCGCTTTAAAAATCTTCCTCTTCGTCATCGTCGTCTAGTTCGTCATCTTCGACGATGTCGAGTTCGACGGGATCGAGTCCCACAATTTCGAGTTCGGTTCCGCACTCTTCGCACGCGACCGAATCACCTTTATCGGCGTCTGTATCTACGTGGACATCGGCATCGCATTCCGGGCATGTTCCAGTTGGCACTTCGTCTCTACCTCCAGCGCATTCAGGTCAACGCGGAGAACGCCCTTCTGGTTCGGGGAGACCTCCACTTTGAAATAATTCGGGTTGAACTGCCGACAATCTAACCGCGCCCGCCTTTTTTTGCAACACTCAATTTTTACTTCTCTCCGGCGGATCAACGCGCCAGCCCTTTCGACTCGAAAACTTCAACGTTCAAGCGGAAGTTAAGGAACATTTCCGGCTTCTTCCAAGCCCTGTGTATCCGGCTTAACTCTCACCGGATAGAAATGACAGAGAGTAAACCGAGACGCTTCCGCGCTTGTGCGGCTTCGGGGCTATTCGGGAAACGGCGCACAACTTCGCGCCAACTTTCGCCGTCGTAATAAAAACGCTTCGCCGCGCGTTCAAAGATGAAGCTGATGCCCTGCTTATTATAACGATCCAATTCGTTGAAATTCAGAAAGTAGCTTTCCATCGGCGCACCGCCCGCCTTCATCTCTCGCTCGTCGAGACGACGTTCGGCAGCACGCGTCAATTTCGTCGCTGCCTGCTCAGCTTGATCGCCAAAGAGTAGCAAGACGGCGGGGCGCAGGGGTGAACGCGGGAAATGGTCGAGAAAGATTCGCGCCCGCGCGAGCCGGTCGAAATCTTCCGAGCCATGAATCAAGCGCAACAACTTCTCGTCATCGCCCGCACGAGCCGGCGACACGACGCTTTCTCTTTGCAACCACCCGCGCGTGCGTCTCGTCACCGCCACGCGATAAAAGTCCACGCCGTTGCTCGCGCGCCGCGCCCCCGTAATCGAGACGGCCCGACCGCGTCCCAAGCGCTGCACGAGCCGCGCGTTTAGCCGCGCTTCCTCCCTGAGCGCCGATAGCCGCTCGTCAACTACAACGGCAGTTTGGCCGCCCGCTGGGGCACGGCGCTTGCGCTGAGCCGGGACGAATGGAGCGAGCAACAGCAGCAGCACACACGCGCCGCAGCCTAAATCAGACCACCGGACAATGGCACACAGAGGGGTCAGGATGACGAACAGATAGTTCACGCAGAGGGCGCAGAGATCACGCAGAGGCAGGAATGCCATTCGAGCCTCCGCGTTTCTCTGCGTGATCTCTGCCCCCTCTGCGTCGAGTCTGGTGTCCCATTGTGGTCTGTTTCGATTTAGCTTTGAATACATCAATTGAAAATAAAGGGCGTTCTTGCGAGCAAATGCTCTTTGAAAAGCCGGGACGAATCTGGACATGAGTAATATTCTCCTTTCGTGGGTGAGGTTGAAGAAAATAGGTACGCCGGGTGGGGCGCGCTTTTGAACTTTAGCGAGAAATGCGGCGGCGCGGATTTGCGGCTAACAGGGCATCGAGTTTGGTCCGCGCGGCGGACGGCTTGATGCGGGCGGCGAGTCCGGCATGATGGAAATGGCAGATGGCGAGCGCGAGTGCATCGCCGGCATCATGCGGTTGCGGGATGCTCTTGAGGGAGAGCAGCACGCGCACCATCTCCTGCACCTGATGTTTTTCGGCTGCGCCGTAGCCGACCACCGTCTGTTTCACGAGGCGCGGCGCGTACTCCGCGATCTCCACGCCCGCCCGCTCCGCCGCCACCAGGATCACGCCGCGCGCCTGTCCGAGTTTCAGCGCCGTCTTCACGTTGGCGGCAAAGAACATCTCTTCCACGACGCACACGTCCGGCTGGAAGCGTGTCAGCAATTCTTCAATGCCGTCGCTGATCTGCAACAAGCGGGCGGCGAAACGCTCGCGCGGTGAAGCCTTCACCACCCCGAACTCGATTGCCTGATACCGCCGCGCATCGCCTTCGACCACGCCCCAGCCGGTCGTCTCGCTTCCCGGATCAATGCCAAGCACACGCATCAAAATAGTGACGAGTACCGAGTGTTCACAAATTTCAAACGCAACGGTCAGTAATCTCCATGAACATGAGCACACCTGACGAAGGCGCAGCACCGAATTGATGCTGC
This sequence comes from Pyrinomonadaceae bacterium, assembly GCA_051006195.1. Lineage (GTDB taxonomy): Bacteria > Acidobacteriota > Blastocatellia > Pyrinomonadales > Pyrinomonadaceae > JAIVJZ01. Next base: position 7,792 of record JBPCIP010000175.1, on the reverse strand, counting down.
GCCAGTCGCTAAGAGCTTTTTTTCAAGGGATGCCGTCGTTTCCCGACCCTTTTTTTCGGTCCCAAGACACGATAAATAGTGTCACCATTTATCACTGAAACTCGTGATAACAGATTGCCATCGTCGAGTAGGTTCAGGTTTTTGCCCGGCCACCTGGCGGAGGGAACCAAAAGAGCCTCGAAGCCCACGCCCTTCGCCGCGCGGCCAATGATTTGTGTAGCAGCGTCGTTTCCTTTGGAATTCTCTTTGACCCAATCTGTTTCCATCAGGATTTTTCTGGAAATACCCAGCTCCCGGCGCACCTTCGAGTCTGTTAAGTCTAAAACTTTAACCAACTCTACTCTAATGCCCGTCATCGTGCGGGGTAACTTCTCTTCTACTGTAAACCCATCTTTTCGGGCGGCATATTCAAGTTCCTCAATACATGTATGCAAGTCGCAGGACAAATAAAGAGCCCCAAAGTCCCGTGCCACATTGTAGCGCCCACCCCAGCTATAACTGCCTTTAGTGGACAGTATATCTCGCTTGTTGGCAAACCGTTGCCCGACGTTCCTAAAGCCGACTCCTTGAAATTTAACAGCAAGCTTGAGGACATGGGGCATTCGCCGTTGAAGTTTTCGCTCAAGAGTTCCGGCCATCAATAGTGAGGTCCTTCATCAAACCTTTTGAGGAGATGTAAGATCGGAAAAGCCAGCCCTTCCAACAGAGCTTCGCGCGGAGTGTTCCCATCGAAGGTCTCAAGGGGCGTGCTCAACCATCGCTCAATTCGCGGCGACTCGAACAAGTCTTCGAGCGTCTGCTTGATTTCATGCAGGCACTTAATGACCTGCGTCGGCTGCTCTGCGTTAAAAGCTTTCTTCAAATAAGGAGAAGTCACCGCGCGGCATTTTTCTATCGTCGCCTTGATGACCTGCGCGAATTGATCAGGACTGAGGTTGAAAAAATCCAGAAGTACTTTGCACTCTCGCTTGATTAACCCTTGCTCTGCCACCTCTAAAGCCTGCAACGTTTCACGCGATGAGAAAGGAGGCTTCGCCTTGACCTTGAACAATAAATCTAAGTCCTTGCTCTGACCTTTTTGAGACATCCAATAATGGTTGCTCACGAAATCCTGCTGGGAAGTTGGATGTAAAAGCTGAAGCCTTCTATCGAGTCTCTCGGCAATATCTCGAAGCGAACGAAGTCTCCCTCTTTCGGTCTCGTCAAGCCGCCCCTGTAAGGGGACAACCAACCAATCAATTTGAGCACATAAAAACGGCGCGACTGTTACAGCGGGAGCAGTCTGATTTTGGCTTTCCAACGCGGCAATTATTTCCCTTTTCTGTTCAAATACTTCTAGCGCACCAGTTTTTTTATGGTTGAACTCCTTCTGTTTGTCAGGAGTAATTTTACCCTTCAATTTGGTTACTGTCTCATTGAAGTGCTCTGAGACTATACCCAGTTCTTGCTTCATTGCAACGTCAGCGTTCATAGATGGCTCCTATTCTTGTGAGGAAGATCGGGATAGAGATTTTCTCACCTCACCGACAAAATCATCCAGAAGGTAATCAGCCTTCTGAAGGAAGCGACATTTGCGGTCTTGTCTCAGTCTCTTCTCCACGTCCTCATCAGAGAAGTTCGTAAAGATCACCAATGGCAGGTCTGGCGAGTTTTCCCTGATCTTATCGTACAAGAAGAGTCCGGTTTTTAATCCTCCGTTAGTCCTGTTGCCGCTAAATCGCTCTCCCGGCGGCATCATGATATCCAGAATGATTAAATCAACCTCGTCAAGGTGGCTTTCAAAATATTCGAGAGCTTCATCAACATTACTGTAGAAAGCAATCTGGTAGCCGTCCGGCGTCAACTGCCGTTCGAGGTACAGCCGGTAGCTATCCATGATCCTCGGCTCATCATCAATAAAAAGGATCATACAGGCGCCTCCATAAGCTTTTTGGGAATCAACATGTGAAACTCCGTTGGCTGATGGTTGTTCGCTAAGATCAGGTCGCCACCTATCTCTTTCATTCTCTCTCGTGCAATCGTAAGCCCCAAGCCTGAGCCGCTAACATTCTTGGCCCTTGCTTCAGGAGTGCGAAATCCGTATTCAAAAATCTTATCTTCGAGACCTTTTCTGATGCCCATTCCCCGGTCAGCAAATTTCACGATGAATCTGTCCGCCCGCTCAGCCACTCTGATCTGGATGGAAAACCGCTCCGGATCATCTTCCGCGTACTTGATTGAGTTCAATATGAGATTATAAACGACTTGATTTAATTTGGCTTTATCCACATAGACTCTGATCTTACCTGCTTCTGCTCTGGGATAGTCTATCCTCTTCGGGTCAAACTTGCGCTCTTTCACCAGCGGTTTAAGTTGATTGACCGTCTTAAAGACAATATCTCTCATTACCAGAGTTTCCTCTATCCGAGGAGCCTGCGATGTGCGTCCCAAGAGATACTCCAATTCTCCCACGTTAAGCAATAATATTTCGGAGTCGGTAAGAATGTCGTTCAACTTATTGTCAACCATTTCCCTGTCTAATTCCCATCCAAGCAGCCGTAAATAATCGGCATTGCTCTTGATCCCGACAATCGAAGACCTTAATTCGTGACTGATTGTTTCGAGTAAAGTCAACCTGCTCGGTTCAATTGCTTCGACTGCGTATGCAATAAAGCTTTGCAGGAAGCGAATATCGCTCTCGTAGATGAAATCGCGATAGGTTCTCTGATTTCCCGCTTCAACTGTGCCGATCACCTCGCCATTTGAGGAAGCTATCATCGGGATAAAGACACGAATCAAGTTTTCGTGATGGAACTGATTGAAGATTTCCACGTCAAATCGCGGGTCATTTTGTTCGGGCACTTCGATCTTTCTATTCCTGACGATGTCCGCCTGAATATCATTACTATCGAGAGAATGCACCGCCTTTTTTTTGAACAAATCAACTTCGTCATCCGGTATCCCGACAACATACTCGGTCTTGATTACGTTCTGTTCTGCATCCACCAGCGAAACATTGACATATTCAAAGCCGAGCGTATCCTTAACTCCCTTAACTACCGTCTGAAGAACTTCTCGCCAGTTCCGCTTACCGACGATCTCGCGCTCGACTTCTCTCAGCCCGTTTAACTTTTGCTCCGCCTCCAATCGATCAATGAGTAAAGCGGCTTGACGAACCAGCGGCATGAGATAAGTAATATCTGTTTCAGAGAATGCTCCCGCCTTTGGACTTTCAAGGTTCAAAACGCCGATTGCCCGTGATCTTAACTTTGTTTTGCGTCCTTCCCACACAGCGACATTATCAATCAAGAGCGGGATCGCCAGTTCTGCCCTTGTCTCCGGCGAGAACGACTCGTAATCCTCGTCGAGCCGAACATCAGCAACAAGTTGCGTCTTTCTCTCAACAATCGCTCTCCAGGTGATGCCTTTTTTATATTTCAACGGACGCGGAGTATGCGTTGTTCCTACTTCAGCCGTCACCTCCAACTCGCCGGTGCCGGGATTCAAGCGCCTGACCCACCCCCATTTGACGCCGACTAATTCAAGACTATTGTTAAGCAGTAGCCGGAGGATCTTATCGACGTGACGAACTTCGGCCATCTCAGTCATGGCATGATTAATCTCTTCCAGCCGTTGCCGCCGGGTTGAAGTCTCGCTGGTCTCGCGTTGCAGATCAGCTTTCTGAATGGAGAGCGCAGCGAGGGTGGCGAAATCCGCAAACAATTCCTTCTCTGATTCTTTGAAATAATGCTGGAAGTTGGTGTAGACATCCAGTAAGCCGATCAACTTGTCGCCCACCAACATCGGCACACTTAGTAGCGACACCCAGCCTCTGGCTTTTGCTTCGGCAGGATATTTGTATCTTTTCGAGCGCGTAACATCCGGCAAATATCTGGCCTTTTTGCCGGTCAGGAGAGGCTTAACGTCGGTGTAGTCGAGTTCTATCTCCCGGTATGCTTTGTTTATGTCATCGGAAGCGGCAACGATGCCCAATTTTTCTTGTTGGGCGTCCAATTTCCACACCAGGCAGGCAGCAACGGAAAGTTGGCTACAGACCTTGTTCGGAAGCTGTCTCAGGAACTCGTCCGGCGAGAATTTCAGCAGTCCGTCAACTAAGTTCTTCGTGATTGTCAAAGACAGTTTCTGGTGGAACTGCCTGATGATGTTTTCCGCCTGCCGGGAAAAAAGCCTGAGTCGCTGCTCCTCCTCAGTGGTGAAGCCCTCGCCACTCGACGCGAAATGATTAAGAAATCCCACAAGACGGCCATCCACCTTCAAGGGGTGACACAACGCTGATTGCAAGCCATACCTTTTCGCCACTTCGGGGTTAGCAACGCCTCCGCCGTCCTGCGGCAAGTCATATTTTTTGATGACATCGCCGCTGGCGAGCAAGTTGTAATCCATCGAGACGCCCTCATGTAATGCGCCAATCTTGATTTTGTTTTGGGTCATGAACGCCTCAAAATCTTCGTCAAAACCGGCACAAGCAACTTGAGTTAGCAGCCGTTGCTCTAAGTCTATCCAAACCAATGTGCAGGCTCGTGACTTCAGGGCCTCACAGCACAATGTGGTAAGTCTTTTAAGCGCTTCGTCACCATTCGCCCGGTGAAGCGGGACATCGATGAGGTCACTTAAAAGTTCTTCCAGTTTCCTTTCTGATGCAGTGTTGGTCATGTGGCTTCCTTCGTAATGACAAAGATGAGGTCGAAGCTGCGTAACATCGCTGGCCAAGATACCCAAGCAAAATAGCGGCCTTACGGCTCTTCTTTGTAAAGACCAGGTTGTTCGCGAACATAGCAAAGACTGAGGGATGAACTAAGAGAGGCTTCCTATATTTATTGTCATTCGTCCTTGCTGTTAAGCGATGGACATCTCGGCTTCATCGATGTCGAAGTTGGCGGAGACTTTTTGCACGTCGTCGTGGTCTTCGAGCGTCTCCATCAATTTGAGCATCGAGCGGGCGTCTGCGCCTTCGAGTTTGATGTAAGACTTCGGGATCATTTCGACTTCGGCCACCTCCGGCTCAATGCCAGCTTTTTTCACCGCCTCGTGAACGGCCTCGAAAGTTTCGGGCGCGGTGATGATCTCGAAATTGTCTTCGTCGTCGCGCAAATCCTCCGCGCCCGCTTCCGTCACGATCTCGAACAACTCGTCTTCGCTCTTGGCCGCTTTCTCGACGACGATGTAGCCCTTCTTCTCGAAGTTCCAGGCCTGCGATCCTGACACGCCGAGGTTGCCGCCGTTCTTCGAGAAGGCGTGGCGAATTTCGGCCACCGTGCGGTTGCGATTGTCCGTCATCGCTTCGATCATGACGGCGACGCCGCCGGGACCGACCCCTTCATATACGATCTCATCGTAGTTCACACCCTCTTCTTCACCCGTGCCGCGACGGACGGCGCGGGCGATGGTATCGTTCGGCATGTTCCCAGCTTTAGCGTCCGAGATGGCTTTGCGCAGCCGCGCGTTGGCTTCCGGGTCGCCGCCGCCCGTGCGCGCCGCCACCGTGAGTTCTTTTATCAGTTTGGTAAAAAGTTTGCCGCGCTTGGCATCGAGCGCGCCTTTCTTATGTTTAATGGTATGCCACTTGGAATGTCCGGACATTGTTTATGAGTTCCTTGTACGTGTGTTTTAGCTCGAAGCGGGACGCGACTATATCACGCGGTTTTTACGCGCCGCAACTGCGACCTCAGAGGTTGGAGGTCAGAGAATCGGAGGTCAGTTTGGAAACCTCTTGCCGCTCCCGCTGCCTCACGCTTAATAAACTTAAAAGTCGCTCTTCGGTCATGCCGTTGACGCGCACGAGTTTCGTCTTGGACGCATGGCCGCTCATGATTTCGACGGCGCGTGTGGACACGCCGAGCGCACGGGCGAGCATGCGCGCCAGTTCTTCGTTGGCCGCGCCATTGATGGGCGGGGCGGCCACCCGCACACGCAACGCGCCGTCGTGTTCGCCCACGATTTCACTTTTCGAGGCGCGCGGCACGACCCGCACGGCGAACGTGAGCGCGCCGTCAATCGCCGTCCTACATCTCAGCATAAATTCTCTCGCCCGGCGGCGCGCACCGCATTTCAAAAACGCATGAGCGTTCCGGCGATGGCCGATTGGAACAGCCAGATGAGCAGGAAGGCGACGATGGCCGAGATGTCGAACATGCCGAGCGGCGGAATGATACGGCGCAACGGGCCGAGCAGCGGTTCGGTCGCGTTGACGAGAAAACGCATCACCGGATTCGCTGAAGTCACCATGCCCCACGAGAAGATGATGCGGATCAAAATGAGCATCGAGTAGACGCTCAAAAACCCGTAGAGCAGCGTCCCGATGAGCGCGACGAATCTGCCCTCTCGCGCCCGCAGGAACATGCCGTAGAACGTTCCGATCACATCGTTCGACAGGCGCAGCGCCAACCACCCGATGAGGATGACGATCAAAATCGTCACCAGCGGGGCCATGTTCGGCGAGAAGCCGAAGCCCATTAGCGAACGACGGACGGGATTGACGAACGGGTCGGTTAAGCTGCGCACCAACAGCACGGGACGGCTGAACGGATTCAAGTCCGCATAATTCAACAGCAGACGCAGCAGCATTAAAACGATAGCGACGATGATCAATCCGACCACCGCCACATTCACAAAGTAGCTCAAACTTTGAAAAAAGATGTCCATAATTAATTCCACTTGCAAATGTCTTTATAAATTCCGCCTGCGGCTGTCTCCGACGAAACCAAGCCGCTCGCTAACGGGCGGCACGCTCACCGAAGATCGCCGTGCCGATGCGCACCATCGTCGCGCCCTCTTCAATCGCCACTTCGTAGTCGTAGCTCATGCCCATTGAAAGCTCGCCCCGCTCCGCGCCGAACGCGCCGCGCCCGCTCCACTCGTCGCGCAACTCGCGGAGGCGTCGAAAAAAAGGGCGCGTCTGCTCCGCGTCCTCGTCAAACGGCGGGAGCGTCATCAACCCTATGAGTCGCAGGCGACGACAGGTGTTGGCCTGCGCCACCAACTCCGGCAAGGCAGCCTCACGCGCGCCCGTCTTCGTCTCCTCGCCCGCCAGATCGATCTGCAAGAGGACAGGCAACTCCGCGCGATTCTCTTCCACGCACGTTCGTTCCAGACGTTCGATCAATTCCGCCGAATCAATCGAATGAATAACATCGAAAAGTTGCGCGGCGCGGCGAGCCTTGTTTGATTGCAGATGGCCGATCAGGTGCCAGCGCGGAGCATTCGCTTCATTGACGGCGGCGCGATTAACGAGTTCTCTCTTCTCCTCGGCCTCCTGCACGCGGTTCTCGCCGAAGTCCGAAACGCCCGCCGCTGCAACTCGCCGCACCAAGTCCGCCGGGTGCGTTTTACTGACCGCGATCAACGTGATCTCCGCCGGCGTCCGCCCCGCGCGCCGCGCGCAAATTTCAATGCGCCCCCGCACCTCGTCCAAACGCGCCCCGAACGTATCTTCTGTCTGCATCGCCTTCGTCATAATGCTCAAACCTTTATCCAACGGCTGAACTATATCAAGCCACTGGTGCGCCCGCAATGCTCCTCACAAACAATGGCCTTAAACGGGAACCCGAGCGAACCCTCGCCTCGCGGACAGATAATCGGGGAATTGGCGGCAGGCGCGCTGAACATCTGTCGATTGTCGTCTTTACTTGAAGGCCAGACTTAACTCGGTGAAATACGCGGCGAGAGTGAGTGTGATCGGAAATAGTCGGTAGCGAAAAGAGGCAATGTCCTTGAACCCTCTGTAAACTGGGAATTTGCGAAAGACAACCAGTGAGAGGAGGACATTGCCATGACAGAACTCTACACCCAGTTT
>JBPCIP010000174.1:0-8684 GCA_051006195.1 Pyrinomonadaceae bacterium | reverse complement strand
GAGAAGTTCGCGGTACTCGGCAGCGACAACAAGGCTGGCGCAACCACGACCGGCAAGCAGGGACACTGGCTCGCGCCGGGCGCGCTCAGAGAACTTTCAAGCTATCTGAGCGCGCCCGGCGCATCGTTCATTTAATTGCTCCCTCTCCTGTTCGCGCTCGGCGCGGCAGTCGCCTTTTAACCCGAACGCGGTAACGGTTGAGGCAAACTGGGAGTATTCAAACTTCACCACTCATCATTCCGCCTTCATCATTTTCATCAACGATGAGGGGCATTGCTTTTCGACGGGACATTCGGCGCAGAGCGGGGTGCGGGCTTTGCAGATTTGTCGCCCGTGGGCGATGAGCAGATGCGGAAAGATGATCCAGTCTTTGCGCGGGACAATCTCGATCAAATCGCGCTCGATCTTTTCGGGCTGTTCATGTTCGCTCAAACGCAAACGTTGCGCGACGCGTGAGACATGCGTATCGACCACGACGCCGGACGCGATGTGGAAGGCGTTGCCGAGGACGACGTTGGCAGTCTTGCGCGCCACGCCGGGCAGGGCGATCAATTCTTCCATCGTCTCCGGCACGCGCCCGTCATACTGTTCGTTGATCATCCGGCACGCGCCCTGTATCGCCTTCGCCTTGTTGCGATAAAACCCAGTCGAATGAATGTCGCGTTCAAGTTCCGCGGGCGCGGCGTTCACATAATCTTCACTCCGCGGGTACTTCCTGAACAGATCGATGGTGACGAGATTGACCCGCTCGTCCGTACACTGCGCCGACAATATCGTGGCGATCAGCAATTCCAGCGGCGTCGTGTAATTCAGCGAGCAGCGCGCCTCCGGGTAAGCTCGTTTGAGCGCGCCGATAATTTTGGCCGCGCGTTTCTTCTCGTCAGCTACAAACATAAGAGAAAAGCCGTCCGTTGATCTCTGTCAGCCATCCGTTGTTTGTGATTCATGCGCAAGTGATTGATGATTCAACTTCATAACTGACAAAGCACAACGGGCCACAGACAGCCGTTGAATCATCCTTTCCTCAGCGTGGCGGCTATCTGCGCGGCGATGCGCGCGTTGTTTTCGAGCAGGGCGAGGTTGGCTCTAAGCGTTGCGCCGCCGCTGTGCTCGGCCATGCGCGACAACAGAAACGGCGTCAATTCACGACCGTTGATGCGTTGCGACTCCGCTTCGGCGAGAGCCGCCGCCAGCGCTTCGTCAAGGATACCGGCGGGCACCTCGCTCTCGACCGGCACGGGCACGCAGACGAGCAGCGCGCCCTGCAGCTCCAGCGCATGTTGCGCTTCGACCAGCGAGCGCGTCTCTTCCGGCGTATCCACGCGGACATCGACGGGCAGCCCGCTTTGCCGCGTGTAGAAAGCGGGCAACTCGTCGCAGCCGTAGCCGACGACGGTGATGCCATAGGTTTCAAGCCATTCGCGCGTGGCCGGAAGATCGAGGACGATCTTTGCGCCGGAGCAGACGACGACGAGCCGCGTGCGCGCCAGTTCCGGCAAATCGGCAGAGACATCCGGCAACGACCCGCGATGCACGCCGCCGATGCCGCCCGTGGCGAAAACTTTAAGACCGGCGCGCTCCGCGATCCAGATCGTCGAGGCGACGGTCGTCGCTCCGTCCCAGCGACGGGCGACGGCGACCGGCAGATCGCGACGGCTGATCTTATGCACGTCCTCGCTCGTGGCGATGCGTTCAAGTTGCGCTGCGCTCAAGCCGACCGTGAGTTGGCCTGCGAGGATGGCGATGGTGGCGGGCGTTGCGCCCTGTGCGCGCACGATTTCTTCGAGTTTGCGTGCGGTGTCGAGATTGAGAGGGCGCGGCAAACCGTGCGCGATGACCGTTGACTCCAACGCCACCACCGGGCGGCCAGCGTTCAAGGCCGCTTCAACTTCGCGGCTGAGATTGAAATTAACCATGCCTTCCTTACGGTCTTTGTTCCGGCGCTGTCGGCGGCTTCACGATCACGGCGGGGATGTTCTGATCGCGCACGAGTTGGTTGAAGGCCGGAACCTCGCTCTTCATGACCTGCTCCAATTGGCGCAACTGCGCGTCGATCTTGCCGACGAGTTCATCATAGACAACATAGGATTGCTCGGTCGGCGCGCTGTCTGCGCTCGCGACGCCGCCGCCGAGCGCGGCGAGTTTATTGTTGAGCCGAATCGGATAGTTGAGCGGGTCCTGGCTGCTCTGGTTTTTCGTCTGATACAAAGCCTCTTCGACGGCGGTCATTTTTTGATTCAAAGATTTTGCTGCACTGGAGATCGTCTGGAAGTTCGATTGCCCCTGCACCCGCTTTTGCAATTCCTCGATCTGCTTGCGGGCTTCGCGAATCCCGATGATCGCGTTGTGCGTCTCCGTCAGCTTATCGCGAATTTTCAGAAGCATCTCCTGTTGTTTGGCGAAGTCGGCGTCAGTGGTCGCAAGCCGCGGGTCTTTGCGCACCTCAAACGTTTCGGTGAAAGTCCTGCCGTCCGCCGTGAGCCGGACCTGATAGCGACCGGGCGCAACGCGCGGCCCCGTCACGCCGCCCGCCCAGAGAATCATGCCGGGGAAGCGCACCGCGTCCGCGTGGCGCATATCCCAGATGAAACGATTCAACCCCGCTTCCGTCGTCACGCGCGCCGCGTCGCCCCCACCGCCGAAAGAAACCGACTCCTCGCCCGAAGGCGCTTGCGGCTGTTCGGGCGGCGTCTGAACCTGTGCGCTGCCGGGAACGGGACTCGGCTGCGGCGCGGGCGCTTTGGCCGTGAAGGTCCGAATGGATTTGCCGTTGGCGTCCAGGAACTCCAGCACCACATCCGTCGTCGGTTTGCTCTTGAGGTGGTAGTAGACGACCGCTCCATTCGGCGGATTGCTGCCGACGGTCGCGCCGGCGGGGAGCGGGAAGCCGCCGCCCTGCATGCGATAAGAATCTTCGGGCTTGAAGAGACGCGTTCCCACATTCACCGGGTTCGCGCCTCCTGCGGCGGCGTCGGCCATTTGATGCAGCACCTTGAGGTCGTCGAGGATCCAGAAGGAACGCCCCTGCGTGGCCGCGACTAAATCCCCCTCGCCTTTATGCACGGCCAGATCGGTGATGGGAACGACGGGCAAATTGTGTTGCAGCGATTGCCAGCTTTCGCCGTCGTTGAAGGAGACATACATGCCCGTCTCCGTTCCCGCGTAGAGCAACCCCCGCCGGTTCGGGTCTTCGCGGACGACGCGCGTGAACGCGCCGTCGGGGATGCCGTTCGTGATCTTCTTCCACGTCTTCCCGTAGTCGCTCGTCTTGTAGAGATAGGGGCGAAAGTCGTCGAGCTTATACATCGTCGCCGCGACGTAGGCAGTGCCCGCGTCATTAGGTGAGGCGTCGATGGAATTGATCTGAATCCATTCGGGCATGCCCTTCGGCGTGACGTTGTCCCAGCGGCCTCCGCCGTCGCGCGTCACATGGACGAGGCCATCATCGGACCCCGCCCAAATGACGCCCGCTTTGATGGGCGACTCGCTCACCGTGAAAATAGTGTCGTAGTATTCGACGCTCGTGTTGTCCTTCGTGATCGGGCCGCCGGACGAGCCTTGTTTCGTTCGGTCGTTGCGCGTGAGATCGGGACTGATGGCCGTCCAACTCTGTCCCTCATTCGTTGATTTGAAGAGAATGTTTCCGGCGGCGTAGAGAGCATTCGGATCATGTGGCGAAAACAGAATCGGGAAGTTCCACTGGAAGCGATATTTCATCGCCTCCGCGCCCGCGCCCATCGGGTTGTCGGGCCAGACGGTGATGTTGCGCTGCTGCCCGGTGCGATGATCGTAGCGCGTGATGAGGCCGCCGTAGGAACCGGCGTAGACGATATTTGAATCTTTCGGTGATGGAGCGATCCAGCCCGATTCGCCGCCGCCCACGTTCCACCAGTCACGTTCGGTGATGCCGAAGTCGTTGGTGCGGCTGGCGATGCGGATGGTGGAATTGTCCTGCTGAGCGCCGTAGATGTTGTAGGGAAAATCGTTGTCGAGCGCGACGCGGTAGAATTGCGCCGTCGCCTGATCCTGTTCCGTCCATGTCTTTCCGCTGTTGAAGGAGACATTCGCGCCGCCGTCGTTCGAGTTGATCATGCGCGTCGCGTCGTTGGGCGCGATCCAGAGGTCGTGGTTGTCGCCGTGCGGCACGGAGATGTTTGTGAAAGTGCGCCCGCCGTCGTTCGATTTATAAAAACCGGTGTTGAGCACGTAGACCGTGTCGGGGTTCTGCGTGTCGGCGTAGATGCGCGTGTAGTACCACGCGCGCTGGCGCAAGTTTCGTTGCTCATTCGTCCTGGTCCAGGTGCGCCCGCCGTTGTCGGAACGAAACACGCCGCCGTCTTCCGCTTCGACAATCGCCCATACCCTTTCCGGGTTCGCGGGCGAGACAGTGATGCCCACCTTCCCGACGAGGCCGCGCGGAAGTCCCTGATGGCGTGTGATCTCCGTCCACGTATCGCCGCCGTCGGTCGATTTGAAAAGACCGCCGCCCGCGCCGCCGCTCTCCAGACTCCACGGCGTCCGCAGCACTTCCCAGAAGCCCGCGTAAAGAATGTTCGCGTTCGTTGGGTCGAAGGTGAGATCGATTGCGCCCGCTTTATTGCCGCGCGAGAGAATCTTCTCCCACGTCTTCCCGCCGTCTTTTGAACGAAAGACGCCGCGTTGTTCGTTCGGCCCGAAGAGATGGCCGAGCGCAGCGACATAGACGATGTCGGGGTTGCGCGGATGCACGCGCACGCGCCCGATCTGCCGTGTATCTTCCAGCCCGATGCGCTTCCAGGTCTTGCCTGCGTCCATCGACTTATAGACGCCGTCGCCATGTGAGACATTGCCGCGCACGGGCGACTCGCCCATGCCGACATAGATCACGTTCGGGTCCGCTTCGCAGACGCCAATCGCGCCGACCGAACCTGTGCCGAAGACCGAATTATCCGTGATCGGCTCCCAGTTCGCGCCGCCGTCCGTCGTCTTCCAGACGCCGCCGCCCGTCGCGCCGAAGTAATAGACGAGCGGCTGCGACGCGACGCCCGCCACCGCCGTCACGCGCCCGCCGCGAAACGGGCCGATGCTGCGCCACTGTAAAAGTTTGAGCGGGTTGGAATCTTTAGCCTGCGTCGTCGCTGGATTTGCTTGACTCTGCTGCTGCTGCTGCTGCTGCTGCTGCTGCTGTGCGTTCGCCACTCCGGGCAGCAGACATAAGGCAAGGACGAAAAGCACCATCTGGTGATGATTGCTGCCACACATCTTGATCATGAACGAGGCTCCTTCAGTAAGTTTATGACGTGCGGTTAAGCAACAGGCACGCGATCTCAATACCGCGGGTTACTTGCCCGCAGCAGGTTTTAGATGTTTATCGAACCACTCTAACTGTCGCCCGACGAGATCGATCTGGTGGTTCGGTTCGGTGATGCCGTGGCCTTCGCGCGGGTAGCGGACGAAGACGGTTTCGACGCCGCCCTTCTTCAACGCGCGATAGTATTGCTCGGCCTGCGCGATGGGCACGCGCCGGTCTTGTTCGCCGTGCGTGATCATCAGTGGCGTCTTGACGCGGTCCGCGTAGCGCACAGGCGACCACTTCTCGTAAACGTCGCGCGCCGTCCACGGCGTGCCGCCGAAACCGTACTCCATGAGGCCGGGGATGTCGCTCTGCCCGTGGAAACTGTACCAATCGCTGATCCCGGCGTGGCCGATGGCCGCTTTAAAACGATTCGTCTGCGTGATGACCCAGAAGGTCATAAATCCACCGTAGGAGCCGCCCATTACGCCGAGCCGTTCGGGGTCGGCCACGCCCATTTTGATAAGTTCATCCACTCCCGTCATCAAATCCTGATAATCCTTCCCGCCCCAATCGCCGGCGTTAGCGGTCGTAAATTTGTTGCCGTAGCCGGTCGAGCCGCGCGGGTTCGGCAGCAGAACGGCGTAACCGTTGGCGGCGAAGATTTGCGCGCGTGGGTTGAGGCCATAGGTGAAATTAGAGTAAGGGCCGCCGTGAATCTGCAAGATGAGCGGGTAGCGTGTGCCGGGTTGGTAATCAAGTGGTTTGACGAGCAACGCTTCGATCTCCAGGCCGTCGGGGGCTTTCCATTTGATCACTTCCGTGCCGACGAGTGCGAAGTCTTTGATCCGCGTATTGAAATTCGTCAATCGTTGCGCGCCCTTGCCCGTGCTCGATGCGATCCAGATGTCGTTGGTAGTCTTAGCGTCGTTAAAGGTGAAGGCGAGCATGCGCCCGTCGCGCGAAAGGTCAACGCCCGCATACGCGCCTTTGCTCTCGAAGATGGTTCGCGGTTCGCCGCCCGCGACGGTGATTTTGAGCAACTGCCCATAGACGCCCTCCGCGCCCGCTGCGTACAAGGCCGCGCCGTCGGGCGACCACTTCGGCGCACTGTTTGTTGAATCGTTGTACTTGCCAGTTAAATTGCGCGGCGCGGCGACTGCGCCCGCGTCCGTGCCGGTGATCATGAGATCAGTTTTCGCCGCCCACGAAGCCGGGTCGTCGCTCGCGAGGTAAGCGATCCATTTGCCGTCGGGCGACCAGCGCGGAGCGGAATCAGGGCCGGGATTGGTGGTAAGTTGACGCGGCGTGCCGCCGCCGGTCGAGGGCGCGATGAAGAGATCGGTATTGCGTTCGTCAGAGATGTCCGTGAAGGCCGATTCCTGCCACCCGCCTTTGCTCATCACGTAGACCATCCAGCGCCCGTCGGGCGACCACTGCGGATCGCCGACGGTGAATGGGCCTTCCGTCACGCGCTTCTTCTCTTTCGTGTCCAGTGTGATCGTCCACAGGTGCGAATACATGAAACCGCTATCGACGACGATGGCGTCCCACTTATCCTTTTTGCGCTTGTCGCGTTCGGCCTTGTCCTGCGGCGTATCGCGCACGACGTAGGCAAGTTGCCTGCCGTCGGGCGACCAGCGAAACTGCGCGACGCCCGCTTCCTCTTCCGTCACCCGCTCGGCTTCGCCGCCGCCGACGGGAATGACCCAGAGTTGACTGCGCGGCGCGGAAATGGCGTCGGGGCGCGGGGCGTCGCGGTTGGCGAGAAAGGCGATGCGCGTGCTGTCGGGCGACCACTGCGGCGCGCTTTCGCCGCGCTCGCCGTTCGTCAGTTTATAAGGCGTCGCGCCACCCGTCGCCGCGATGAGGTAAATATGCGAATCGCGCCGGTTCTCTTTCCGGTTCCACTCGCTCACCGTGAAGGCGATCAATTTCCCATCCGGCGACCACTGCGGCGCATACACCTCCTGCAAAGCGAGCGCGTCTTCAATCGTCATCTTCTTTCCGCCGACGGCCACGGCGGAAAGGGTCAAGACCAGCAGTAACACGTAAGCGAATCCCGCGCGTTTCATCATCGTTCTTCCTCTGGTGCAGAGCGAATGGCGAAGGGTAATGGAAGAGACATGTTTCTACCCCTTCAACAGTCACGACTCACCAACTATCGCTCAACTCTAAAATATTCGCCGCCTGATTAGCTCGCAGCGAGTGCGAAGCGGAGCGGCCTGAAATTGTGTTTTGGTTCCATCGGACGGATGCTCTATTTATAACGCATCGCGCGCTGTAATGCTCGCAATTTCTACCTGTCGGGGCGGGAAGAAATCAAAATTTCACCATTGTAGGGGCGAGGCCACGGAGAAATTTGCGGGGCGACACTTTATCCCTGCCGCCTTTTGTGTTTTGAGCTATGATTTATCAGCTCGCACAATTTGACGGCGGGAAACAAATTCATGGCAACCACTATCAATCGCCCCGCCCGCGCGGAGGAGATACCCGCGACGCTCGATCTTTTTCTGGAAGCCGTCGCCGATATTTACCGGCGGCTCAATCTCACACTACCCTTGCCGCCGCGCGCGGCGGTTGAAATCACCTATCGCCATATTTTCGAGACGGGTATCTTTCGCGTCGCGGAGACGAACGGCAGGCTCGCTGCCATCTGCCACGCGATTGTGCGCGATAACTTGTGGTTTCTATCGGGATTTTGGGCGCGGCCAGAATTACAGGGACAAGGCATCGGCGGCAGACTTTTGCGCGAAGTATGGCAAGCGGGCGAGCACATGGGGGCGCGAAAGTTCTTCGTCTGGTCATCGCTGGACGAAACGGCCATCGCGAGCTATCTCAGGATGGGGATGCTGCCCGGCTATCAAATCTTCACTTTCAGCGGCACGCCTTCCGCCCTGCCCGCCGCGCCGCCGGGCTGTGAGGTCGCAGCCCTCACGCTCGAAGTCGCGGGTGACATTGACCGGAAGATACGCGAGACGCGGCGCGAAGTCGATCATCACTTCTGGCTGGCGCAACTTCAACTCGAAGGACGGCAGGTGACGCACAACGGGCGTCTCGTCGGCTACTACTATTTCAAGGGCGAAGCGATTGGGCCGGTGGCCTGGACCGAACCGGAAGCGGCGCAGACGGTCTTGACGCTGGCCTGTCGCGAGGCGGCAACTCAATCCGAAACAATCGCGCTGCGCGTGCCCGGACTCAACCACGAAGCGATCCGATTTGCCCTTAAGCACGATCTTCGCTTACACGGCACGGCACACCTGTTCACAAGCGCCCCCATCGGTCAGTTGGAACAATATCTTGCTTCGGGACCCGCGCTGTTTTAGAGCACGTATCGATTGGCGGTCTCACATGTTGGGCTAGGTTCGACACCGATAATTCTGCTCCGGACATCAAGTAACCGCACATATGA
>JBPCIP010000173.1:0-10979 GCA_051006195.1 Pyrinomonadaceae bacterium | reverse complement strand
ACTTTTGCGCGCGGACGGCAACGCGGCAGCGATTGAAGAAGCCGACCGCGTGCTTGCCGCGCAAAGCTGGAAGTTAATGCGCGTGCGCCGCATCCGCTACTCGAAGACCGTCACGCACCGGCGCACCGAAACTTTAAACTCCGGAACTCGCGCTGCAATGGATGAGTGCCTTCATCTGGAGTCCGAAAAGCGCGGTGTCCCGCTCACCTTTGAATCAGGTCATTCGCGTATCTACCTACGGCGCATTCCCGAAGCCACGCCCTACCCGCACGCCGAAGAAATGATCACGGTTGCACCCGCCACTGTCGCGGATAAATGCCGCGCCAACTTCGAGGGGCGCTGGCACGAGGTCGTCACGCAGTCTCACCTCTTCCACACCTCAAACGTCAGCTAAGTCACGACTGCAAAGAAGCGATAAGCAAAGCGCGAAGCGCATGTCGCTTTGCCACTTCGGAAGAAAGTTTGATTATTCGAGCGATGAAGCAGATCACCGTCCCGCGTGAAATAGACTTGATGCTTCAAGCCGAGGCGTCGCTCTCCGTCTCGACATCTTCCGGCAAAGATTCGCAAGCGATGACCGTGTTGCTCGCGCGGATGCACCGCCAGACTCTTGAGTGGACGGGAGAGATTTACAACATCCACGCGCACCTCGGTCGGTCGGAGTGGGCACAGAGTCTCCCTCATGCTGAACGCATTGCGGAGGAGTGTAGTATCCCGCTCGTCGTTGTGAGAAACGAGCGAGGCGGCGATCTGCTCGACCGAATTGAACACCGGATGCAGACCCTTGCGGAGCGCCACATCAATCCTTTTCCGTCGGCTAAACAACGCTTCTGCACGAGCGATTTGAAGCGCACGCCCCTACAGAAGCACCAGCGTCGTCATCGCTTGGTGATCAGCGCTATCGGCATCCGGCGCGAAGAAAGTAAGCAGCGGCGTCTTAAAGCAGCATTTCAGATTGATAAGCAACTGACCGCGAAACGCTTGCGCCTGATGACAATTGAACAAGCACTGAGAGAGCGCAGAGAGAAAGAACGGTTGGCAGTCATCTGGCACCCGCTTATAGATTTTCGCATCGGTGAGGTGTGGGAAGCGTGTGGCACGTCCGAGCGTGACATCGCAATTCGCCGCGTCCTCTACCGCGAAGCTGAAGTCGGGACACATTTTATAAACACGCATCTAAGTTGAGTTTAGCTTGATGATCGAGCAACTCCCAGAGACTTTTATCATCCTTGAGCAGTTCCGTCACCGCGCGCACCAGGCTCAGTTCACGACGTGCTGTGCGCCGCGAACAGACGCGCCGCAAGACCGTCCCCACCCACGACTGCTTGACCAAGCGACATCCGATGCCGACCAAGACCAGCAAGCTGATCGCCACCAGGGTGAACATTCGTGTCCAAGCCGTGAGGTCAGCAATCCGCGCCTGTGCAAAACCCAACATCCGTTTCGCATCCCGAAAGCCTTCTTCGCAGCCAAAACGGCGCGCGTACTCGTCGGTCGTGCGCTGCGCGCTCCAGTTGCGATTCGAGACCAAGAACCAGATGCCCCACTGCCCCTTGCGCGAACGCGCCCGCGCCTGCGTCACAAAGAGGCGGCGCGGCGCGCTTTCGCAGTAGGAGAGCCGTCCCAAACTGCGACGGCGTTGATTGCCCGCCAAGCGCAGCGTCTGCAATCTGCGCCACTCTCGCCCCACCTTGACCTTCGTGCTCGACTTGACCCGCAGCACCCACGAAACTTTCAATTCATTCAGCAAATCGAACAACTCGACATTAGCAAAGCCACGATCCGCCGTGATCATGAGGCGCGAGCGCGCCACCCCGCACAAGACTTCGGACAACAAGAGACGCACGAACTCATGTTCGTAGCTGCTGCGCCTGTCTTTCAATTCGCATTGGTCGTAAGCCTCCCAGTAGAGCGGGATGGCGCGGCGGCCAATCATCACAGAGGCGACCAGCAGATGTTGGGTGCCTTCAATCGTCCAGTCAATCGCCAGGCGCACCGTGCCGCTCACAGGCAACTGCGCCAGTATCTGGCGGGCGGTCGAGCGCGCCAGATACTCCACCTCCAAGCGCTCGTTGCGCAAGCAGCGCGCCAGGCGTTTGGCCGCTGCCTCAAAGTTACCGAAGTGGCGGGCCAGCGTCGCTTGACAGCAACTCTTTTCGGCAATCAGCGCGCAGACAAAGTCAAAGATCACTTTTTTCTGATGACCATGTGCAGCGGGCAACATGGCGTTGATATACTCGCGGAGGCGAGTGGTTCGAGAGTTTTGATTCATGGTAGAAACAATGCTCTCACGAGTGCTTAACTCGTTGCCACTCGCCGCTTTACAAAATGTGTCCTGACTTCAGACCGCGAAGGCAAACATGAACAGGCATTAGCCAATTGCCCTGTCCATCCGGCTTACGTCTTTGGCGCGAAACGACTCTCATGCAGCCTTTGTATTCTCGCCGATATGCAGACCTTACGCACAGGAGCGCGTCACAACCCGGAACTGCTTCGGGCTTACATGGCGGTTGAGCAGCAAAGCGGATGGACGTTCCAACCGGGACGCGCGCTCGGAAATTTAGACATGAGCGAACCGCCGCTCACTCCGCTGTTCAACTAACCATTCGAGCAAATAAAAATGAGCAATCAAGGAAGCACGCTCGTGCAGATTACGCGGCGTACTGAGTTCGGCTTCGCGCGGACAGAGTGCGCGTGCCATGAATGTCAGCAACATTGTCGTCACGTTCCGGGCTATCTCATTCCCGACGACATTGAGCGAATTAGCCGTCATCTCAGCTACACCAACATCGGTGAATTCGCTTTTGACTGGTTGCTTGCCTCGCCCGGCGCGACAGTAATGGGAGCAGGCGGTCGCATCTTCCAGATACCGACGCTTGTGCCGCGCCGTAAGGAAGAAGATAACTCGTGCGCCTTCCTTGATCCGGACGGTCGTTGTTCCATCCACGCCGTGTCGCCCTTCGGCTGCTCACATTTCGATTGTCGGCAGTCTCACGAAGAAGCTAACCGGCGCAGCAGTCGCGGGCTGCAAGAGATCGCTCGCCACTGGGCAGCAGCAACTGCAAGCAGCTATACGTTTCTCTGGCACTTGCTTTACGCGGCAGGGAGGCGCGCCATCCCGCCACACATTGCGCGCCGGCAGATGCCGCTCGGACAGCTTCAACCATACGGGAAGAAGTAGAGCGGTTAGCAAAAGTGTGAAGGCATACGCCTCAACAAAATATCTACCATCACCCGAACAGCACGTCGCAAAGAACACGGCGGCAGAAGGAAGACCAAGAATGAAATTCACACTTGAAAACAAAACCTTGATGCACAAGGAACTGGGTTTTCTTCGCAACACGGTGAGCGAAAAGAAGGCAACGATTCCGGCACTCGCCTTCACCCGGCTGGAAGCCTCGGGCAAGCGCATTCTGCGCCTGAGCGCCACTGACCTCGACCAGACTTTGACGTGCGAAACAATTGCCACTGTCCAGAAGACAGGCACCATCGCTCTGCCCACCAAGAAACTGCACGATATCTTCAGCGAGTTACCCGCCGACAGCCCTGTTGTCTTCGAGCGTAAGGAGAACAACCGCGTTTCTGTCACGTGCGGACCGGCGAAGTTCCTCATTGCCGGACTCGACCCGGCTGACTTCCCGGAACTCCCTAAAGCGAAAGATTCCGTCGGGCAAATCCCTGCGGACATGCTTGCCACAATGATTGAGCGCACGAAGTTCGCCCTCTCGCGTATCGAGTCACAGTATGCCCTTGCGGGAGCCAAATTCATTGTGCGCAAAGCCGGAGTGCGGATGGTGACGACGGACGGTCACCGCTTGGCACTGATTGACAACCGCACGGTGAAGAACGAATCGGAACTCGACTGCCTTATCCCGCAGAACACACTGCTTGCCATCGCGCGTCTCGCGGCGGTTCACGAAGGGGCGGTCGGAATCGCCGTGGATGACAATCATATCTACTGCGAGATCGGAGCGCGCACGTTAATCGCTCGCCAGCTCAGCGGGCAGTTCCCGAATTACGAGATGATCCTGCCGAAGGGCAACGATAAGAAGGTTCCGTTCGAGTGCGCGGAACTTTTAGCCTGCGTGCGCCGCGTCTCCGTGATGGCGGACGACCGCTCGCACGCGCTGCAACTTCGCTTCAAGAAGAACAAGTTGACAGTGAGTGCTGAAGAAACCGAATCGGGCGCTGCCGAAGAATCTCTCGACATCTCGTTTGAGCACAAGCCTGTCACTATCAGCATCAACTCGCAGTATCTGATGGATTATTTGAGCGTTCTCGGGAACGGCTCAGTGAGCTTCGAGTTTAAGGAAGCAAAAGCGGCTGTGAACGTGCGCTCGACGGGCGAGCCGGGCTTCAACTCCTACACCGTGATTATGCCGCTCAACTTGCCCGATACGGCGACGGCAGATGCGGAGACGGAGGAAACCGAAAGCTCGGAAACAACTGAAGAAGCGTTGCCGAAAGCTGCCTGAACTTACCGGGGGGTTCTTCCACAAGCATAAAAACTAAAGCGGGATGCGCTCTTGTGAATTACTGCAAGAGCCTCCCGCTCTCGCTGTTTTTGGATCACTCGTTCACTAAGGAAGGAAGTGGAAGCCGTGTCTAAACACGCGAATCTCGCTTTAGCGCCATCGGCAGAATCGGGCATGACCATGAAATCTGCGTCCGCAGAACAACGCACCGCACGAGCCGCGCGCCGCACTAAGCAAAGCCAACAAGAGATCGAACGCTTGCCGTTTGACCTCTCTGCTCTCGACGAAGATGGCATCTTCGTGAACGTTGATGCGAGCGGGTTCGGCATCCTCGACCGGCGCATTGATTGGCAGAGCATTGGAGTAACCTTGCCGCGCGACACCGATGTGGCGTTTCGCCCTCCGCGTTGCGGCGTCTTGCCCTCACGCTACCGCCGCCCGCTCATCACGCCAGCGAGTCAAGCGCACCAAGCACTGCACAAGTACAGCTATCAGTTTCGTTTGACCGAAACGATCTTCGAGACGCCAGCTTACAGGTGGGTTCCTTGGCGAGCGTTCAGTGAATTTGAATCCGCTTTTAATGAGGCGGTCGTCAATCTCGACGAAGCCAAGCAAGCAGTGCTCGCCGACTACGACAAAATCCGCGAAGAAGTCCTCGACACATTCACTCGACTGGCAACTGATTCCGCGCAACGACTCTTAGCGACAGGCGTCGTCGTGCCGCCTGACTTCCGTGAGCGCCTCATCACCAATGTGCTTGATGCGCTTCCCGGTGAACACGATCTGCGGGAGCGGCTAACCCTGCGTTATCAGGTTGGAGTGATATTGCTCGGCAGTGAAATGCTGAGTGAGCAGCGGCTCGCGCTCGAAGAACGTCAACGCATTGAGCGCGTAGAAGCCGAAAGCAGTCTCGCCAAGCGCGAGGAGCAAGTGCGCGCCGAGATCGTGCAGCAGGATTTGTGGACGGCGCGCGAAAGTGGGCGGCAAAGACTCGCCGCCGAACAGGAAGAACTCGTCCGTGAAGCTGCCGTGAAGGAGCGTTTGCGTAACTTGAAATTAGAGGCGGCGCGCGAAAAGTTGCAGGAGACTCTTAGCCCTCTTCAGGAAGGAGCGCAAGCCTTGCGCGCACAAGTTTATGAATCAGCGCAGGCGATGCACGCAGCACTGGTCAAGCACGGGTATCTGCCGGGCGCGACGATGAAGCGGGCGCGCAACATGGCGAAGTGGTTCCGCGTGATGAACTTCTCATCGGACGAGGCGCTCTCGAATTTAATCAAGGAACTCGAACGCCTTGCCGCCGGAGGAAAGAAGAAGCGGGATGCAGGAAGTGGAAACGTTCGTGCAGTGCTCGACGACATCATCCAACTCTGCTATGCGGATGCGGAAGCAATTGCCGCTCCGAGTCGCTTGAGCGCGCTTGAATTGTGATTCAACGTCAAAGGAGGTAAGGGGTGTCCACTCACACGCTGCAAAAGCTCGTCACCGATTTGGATGTGCTCGTGCGCGCTCGCTATCCGCTGATCGCGGCGAACACATATGAGGAGGGTCGCTTCCGCCGCGTGGTGACGGCGGTCGCCAACCTCAAAGCGCACAAGGAGAAAGAGAAGCCGCTCTACGTGTGGAGTCGCACCCAGGGGTTTCGCCTTTTGCTTGGCAAGGAATTGCAGGACGCGGAGCGGCGCAAGAACCCAATCGTCTCTGACACCCAAGACCCGCTTTCGGCGCTGGAATTCATCGCTAAACAAGATAAGGGATTGTTCGTCTTATGCGACTACGGACCGTTCCTCGCGCCGTATGGTCAAGAAGACGCGCTGCTCGTCAGGCGATTACGCGAGCTGGCGTGGGAGATCAAGACCCGACACGTCACCGTCCTCTTCGTCGAACGGCAGTTCCCGGAAATCCCGGCGCTGGAGAAAGAGGTCAAGCAGATCGAACTGCCCCTCCCTGACGAGCGCGAAGTCGAAGTGATGCTCGACATGCAGATGCAGAAACTTGAAGGGCAGGGCATCACGGTCGAAGTGGACGAAAGGCTTAGAGAACAACTTGTGCAGGCACTCTTGGGACTCACCGAGACCGACATCGAAAATGTGATGGCGAAAGCCGTCATCACCGACCGCGCGCTAAAGCAAGAAGCACTCGCTGTTATCCTCGAAGAAAAGAAATCGGCGATCAAGGGGACTGGCGCGCTTACTTATACGCACCCTGAACCGGCAACGCATCTCGGCGGCTATCACAACCTCAGACGCATTCTCGAAGAAGCGGCGGTGACGTTTACGCCCGCAGCCCGCGCATACGGCGTCGAGCCTTCGCGCGGAATTTTGTTGTGCGGTTTGCCCGGAACCGGGAAGGACTTAACCAAACGCATCGCCTCTTCGATCTTGGGTAAGTCGCTTCTCGATCTCGACTTCGGGAGCGTGATGGGCGAAGGAGGCGGCGTGATAGGTTCGGCGGCGATGACGATTAAACGCGCGCTGTCAATCGCTACCACTCTCAAAGGAATCTTGGGCATTTCAGAATTTGAGAAAGCGGTCGGCGGTTTGGAGTCGTCTGCTAAAACCGACGGCGGCGAGACGGCGCGCACGATTGCTTATCTGTTGAACTGGATGCAGGAACAGCGAGACGTTTTCGTGATCGGCACGGCGAACGACGTTCGGCAACTCGCTCCTGAGCAAATCCGTCAGGGACGCTTTTCACATATCGTCTTCGTTGACCTGCCGACACCCGAAGATCGCCGCGAAATCTTCGCTGTGCATCTCGGCAAACGCAACCGCGATCCGCAGCAATTCGACCTTGACGAACTCTCAAGTGTGACTGACGGCTTCTCCGGCGCGGAAATCGAAGCGGCAATCAAAGCCGGACTCTTACACGCCTTCATGGATGGCGAAAGGGAAGTCACTACGCCTGACATCGTGCGGCGCGCCCGGAGTATTCAGCCGACATCCGTCGTCAAGCGCGAACAGATCGAGTCTCTGCGCCGGTGGGCGCGCGAACACATGGCGATTGATGCGGGCGGCGCGGGTGTCATGCCGATTAGTGAAGGGGGCGTGACCGAACGCGCGCTTGAGATGCAGTAAGCCGCAGATCTTTAACAATGAAAGGATGGAACAACCGTGAGCAAGTATTTGGCTTTCAACGAAGTCGTCTTCAAAGACCGCGAGATGCTCGTGCAGGCTCTCGAAGACATCGGCTGCAAGAATGTTCAAGTCGGAACTGATTTGCAGATGGGACGGTACTTCGACGAGCAACGCGAACAAAACCAAGTTGCTGATGTCCTCATCCCGCGCCACGCAATCGGCAACAGTTTCGGCGACATCGGTTTTGTGAGAACCGATGCGGGACTCGCACCCGTGCTTGATGAATATGACCAACCGCGCGTGATGGACGGCAAGTTCATCACACGGTTGCGCGCGGCTTACAACGAGCGCGCGGTGCAGAAGGTCGCGGCGCGCGTGCGCGGCACGATCCATCGAGCGGTGACGGGCAACGTCACGAAAATCAAGGTTAGATTTTAATCGCTAATCAAAAGAGAGGAGTCAGCGATGCCGGAAATCGAGTTCACGATCAACAACGACACCGGAGAGATGGAGATGCGAATTGACGGCGTGCAGGGTTCCGCATGTTCAGAGATTGCCGACAAGGTGAAAGAAGTGATGGGTACGCCGTCGGTCGAGCAAAAGACCGCCGACTACTATGCCCGCCCGCACATCAATCGTCAGGTGCAGGGTAAAAGCAAAAGCTGAAAACAGAACGAAAGCGGCGAGCAATGCGCGTCCATCAGGATTATCAGGAGAGACAACCAAGATGCTCAACGCACAAAAATCGAACCGGGCAAAAGAGACAACGTGGATTATTGACCACGCGACGGGTGCGCTGACCGTCGAAGGGCTGACTGAAAGGGAACTACTGAGCGTTGCTTCGGACTTGTTACCGGAAGCAGCCCACGTCAACTGCGCCCGTCCCATCAACGCTCCGCCAGTGCGGATGGGCAGCAAGGCAATCGCCATCGCAGAAGAAAATTCGCTGCATGTCTTTCGTGTCTATCATGGCTCTGTGGTCGAAGGTCCCAGCAGGCGTTCGGTAGTGCAGGTATCGGGATGCCCGATTCTTTGTAGAGGATGCAGCGTACCCCAAACTCACAGGCTTGATGCCGGAGCGTTATTGAGTATTAGCGAAATCGTGCGCCTCGTTCTTGATCCCATAGGTGAGCCGCGCGACGGCGTAACCGTTTTAGGCGGCGAACCGTTCATGCAACCGAATGGATTAACAGCCCTACTGCGTGAACTGAAAAGCCATAACCAGCACATCACGCTTTACAGCGGCTACACGATTGAAGAACTTCGAGCAAGAACCGAAGCGAGCGTTCACGAGGCGCTATCACTCGCCGACATTTTGATTGAGGGTCGGTTCGTCGCGGCGCAATCGCAAGGCGCAGGCGAATGGCGCGGGTCAACCAATCAACGAATCATCCATCATCCGGCGACGTGGCGAGCGTAAAATTGTACAGAGGCAATAACTCTCAGTTCACGACTTTATCGGCTTTCGCCAGTCTATCCACAACGTAAGAAGTAAAGATTTAGCGGCAGGCAAGTTCACGACTTTATTCCATCATTACAGCGTCTCCGGCTCAAGACGGAAAGGCTAACGCTCGCACTGGTGAAAGCCATGACACAAACCATCGAATTTACTGAGCCGGAATTGACCGCCGCTCAAGGTAGTGCCGACACAGCTACCGCAACGCCAGGTGATGAACGAGATAATCAACTCGAAGCAGAAACGAATGGGGCAAAGACCTTCAACGGTGCAGAATTAGAGGAAGCGAAAGCCCTCGTCTCATCGACGGTAGTACCAGCTACACAAGAAGAGAAAAGCGAGAATGCGAGCCAACAGAGCCAACAACCAGCGAAGCATTCAAACTTGCAGACAGGACGGGCGACTGTGAGTAACCAAACGAGCGATCCCATAGAGTCTGAGCCATATCGCTGGCATGAATGCACCGTCGGCATCAACATTCAACTTATACCTGATGCGGTCAACAAAGAGCATTACGAAACCGCGATTATCGGTGTCAGGACGCACAACGACACCCCAATCATCAAGCGCGTCGCGGCAAAAGAACTACTGCCGTTGCCTGAGTGCATCAAGGAATTGATCCGCGAGATGCGCGAGCAACTTCCCGCACGCGACGAACACCGCGCTGAACGGCTGGCGCGGGCAGCAAAGCAGGCGGCTAAACCATCCTTGGTTAAAGCGCAACCGGCGAAAACCAAAGTCAAGCCGGGTCGTTACATCGCGGCGCAGAGTACGGGCGCGCAGAAGGAAGCGATTGAGCAGGAAGCGTTCGACGACGATCTGTTCAGCTCGCCGCCAATGTGCGAGCAGGCTGAGGCTACTGATGCCTCAAACGACGGGGAAGACTTCGCGGAAGACTTCCCCGTTGAAGTGGGGGAAAAGGCGGCAGGTGGCAATACGCAGGAGCAGCACA
Organism: Pyrinomonadaceae bacterium; assembly: GCA_051006195.1. Classification (GTDB taxonomy): domain Bacteria; phylum Acidobacteriota; class Blastocatellia; order Pyrinomonadales; family Pyrinomonadaceae; genus JAIVJZ01. Next base: position 1,022 of record JBPCIP010000173.1, on the reverse strand, counting down.
AGAGCCGCTTACCTGCGCCGCTAACTAATCGTACCGCTCGTCGGGAAAAGTACGACAAGCGCGGGAGATTGCTCAAAGAGAAGCCGACTGCTTCGCCGCAGAATCAGATGTCGCTAATCAAATAGAAATTCTTCACCTCATGCTTTAGTCAATCTGCGAGCGCGATGAGAAAGGTGTGCGTCAATGAGTCACGTTGTTGTCATCGATAACCAAGAGATTCCTCTCGACGCGGAGACCGCCGCGAGCGACCACGAGATACGGCAAGCTCTCAGGTGGTGCTACCCGGAGATCGCCAATGCGACGATCAATCGGCGCACCGAGGGCGAGCGCGAAATCATCACCGTTATCAAGCGCGCCGGAACGAAGGGAAGCGTCGCGTCGGAAATAAACGCGGACGGTGAAATTAGCACCACAGAGATCAAACACCGCGTGCTCAAAGAGGTGTGCGCCGAACTGCGTCGCGCGCCGGAAGTAGTCAACCCCGCAGTGCAACTCGCACACGAGTTGCAAACGAGAATAGCGACGGGCGATTTGACGCTCGGCGAACTCACGCTGATGCGCGAAGAGATGCAATTGGTAATCGAGTTAGGCGAAACGGAAGAGAGTCGGGTTGAGCAAGCTCGTGGGCGGCTCGTGCGCGCGCCCGCGCAAGCCTCGTGCTTTGTTCCCATTGGCTTCTGAACAATTCGCCGGCAGATGGTTCAAGCAATGATGATAGAAGCGTTGCCGTCAAACTCACTCGATCCCCGCTCACAAGTTCGCCCTCAAACATCATCCGACGACGTATCACCTGACAACAAAGCTCCCGATCCGTTTTTAGCCTTTTCGCTTATTAAGGGTGGTTCGAGTTCACGTCAAGCTATCGAGTGGCTACGCCGCCACACTCGTTGTGGGTTGACGGCATCACTTGAGTTTCTGCGTCTAGCGGGCGAGAGCAATCAGATGCTCCGGCTCTACGAGGAATTGTTCCCGGCAGAGTGGGCGGCATCAACGAAAAGGTTATTCGCTCCGTCCGAACAATC
>JBPCIP010000172.1:0-8487 GCA_051006195.1 Pyrinomonadaceae bacterium | reverse complement strand
CCCGTTCTCTCCCTCCCCCCCCCCCCCCCCCCCCCCCCCCCCCCCCCCCCCCCCCCCCCCCCCCCCCCCCCCCCCCCCCCCCCCCCCCCCGCCTCTGCTTGCGGTCACTTTGTTGTGGAAATCTTACATGCCGAGCACGTCAACGAGTTCCTGCACGGAGGCTGCGCTCTTTTGCAAGGCGATGCGCTCTTCCGCCGTGAGATTGATCTCGATGATCTGTTCGAGGCCGTTCGCGCCGAGTTTGCACGGCACGCCGACGTAGAGGCCGTTGATGCCGTACTCGCCTTCGAGGTAGGCCGCGCAGGGCAGAATTTTTTTCTTGTCCTTCAAGATAGCTTCCGTCATCTCGACGCTCGCCGACGAAGGCGCGTAGTAGGCCGAACCGGTCTTCAAGAGGCCGACGATCTCCGCGCCGCCGTTAGCCGTGCGTTTGACGATAGCATCGATTTGTTCCGGCGACAGCAGCTCTGTGATGGGAATCCCGGCGCAAGTCGAATAGCGCGGCAGCGGGACCATCGTGTCGCCGTGGCCGCCGAGCACGAAGGCCGTCACGTTCTCGACCGAAACGTTCAACGCTTCGGCGAGGAAACAGCGCATGCGCGCCGAATCCAATACGCCCGCCATGCCGAGCACGCGATGTTTCGGGAAGCCCGAACGCCGCAGCGCGACCTGACACATCGCATCGAGCGGGTTGGAGACGATGATCAGGATCGAGTCGGGCGAACGTTGCACGACTTGATCGACCACCTGCGAGACGATGTCGGCGTTGGTGCGCAGGAGATCGTCGCGGCTCATGCCGGGCTTGCGCGGGAGTCCGGCGGTGATGATGACGACATCGGAGTCACGCGTTTCGTCGTAGCCGTTCGTGCCGGTGAGACGAACATCATAGCCTTCGACGGGCGCGGCCTGCGCCAGATCGAGCGACTTGCCCTGCGGCACGCCTTCCACCACATCCACCAGCACCACGTCGCCCAACTCCTTGCTCGCCAGCCACAACGCCGCGCTCGCGCCGACGTTGCCCGCCCCCACCACCGTGATCTTGTTTCGCTTACCCATCGCTTTTCATCCTTTCCACAGAAGACAGAATTTTGCTAAATAGACTTGGATTGGTTGCGCTCGCTGCGCGCAACCAATAGCGCGAAATATTGTATAACTCTGGAAGAGCGCGAGTGTACGGTGCGTCTGCGCCGAGTGTCAAGGTATGCTAAGGCCGACGGATAAAGGCGTTTTACGGACAAGCGATGACGTTACCCGGTTGGTTAAAAAATCTGTTTGCCGCACCTCAGCGCACGTCGCGCGAGATTGATGCGCCTCCCGTCTCAGACAACGCGGAGGAGGGCGACGTTGATCCCTTCGATCCTTTCCCCGACCCGGTGAGGTTGGAGATCACAGACGTTTTCGATCTGCACACCATCGCTCCGCGCGACGTGCAGCGCACCGTAGAAGAATATTTACTGGAAGCACGCCGCGCGCGGTTTCGCAGCGTGCGGCTCATTCACGGCAAGGGCCGGGGCGTCCAGCGCCGGATGGTGCAAAGCATCCTCGCCGGCACCCCTTTCATCATTGATTGGACTGATGCGCCGCCCCACTCCGGCGGCTGGGGCGCCACCGTCGCACATCTTAAGTTGGAAGAAGATTAAAGGCGTCCAGCGTGTCTCTTTGATTGCTGAAAGTAATGGTGCTCCCGGCGCGATTCCAACGCGCGGCCTATCGCTTAGGAGGCGATCGCTCTATGCAACTGAGCTACGGGAGCATGGGGGGGAACTTAGCAGATGTCTTGATCACAGTCCAGCAGGCTCAGGATTGGTACTTGATGAGCGAACGCACGTCGTAGCCGTCCAGCTTTTTCCGACCGGGCAGGAATTCGAGTTCGACGACGAAGACGAGGCCGACGACCACGCCGCCCAAACTTTCGACAAGATCGACCGCCGCTTTCGCCGTGCCGCCCGTGGCGAGCAGATCATCCGCGATGATGACGCGTTGACCGTGGCCTACGGCGTCGCGGTGTATCTCCAGCGTGTCCTGGCCGTATTCAAGATCGTAAGAAATCCGCGCCGTCTCGGCGGGGAGTTTGCGCGGTTTGCGCACGGGCACGAAGCCCGCATTCAGGTGATAGGCAAGAGCTGGCGCGAAGATGAAGCCGCGCGCTTCGATGCCGAGCACCACGTCAATTCGCTCGCCCTGAAACTCCGCCGAAAGAGCGTCAACCGTCAGACGCAGACCCTCCGGGTGTTTCAAAAGCGTGGTGATGTCATAGAAATTGATGCCGGGCTTGGGAAAGTCCGGCACTTCGCGGATCAGTTTTTTGAGATTGTCCATGAGTTTGTCCCTCGTCCGTTGTCAGCAGTCCGTTGCTTTGCCACTTGCTTTAGTTGAGACTTATATTTTTAAGCCGCTGCTTGTGAACCACAAACAACGGACTACTGACAACGGACAACAATTTTCATCTTTCGATGCGGAACTGGGCGTAAGAGCCAGTGGGTTCGAGAGCCAGTTCTTCGATATTTTCGACGTGGCTGGATTCGGGGCCGGCGGCGAGATCGTGCTTGAGGGCTTCGACGTTTTCAAGCAAACCTTCGGCTAAAATTTCGACGCGGCCATCCGGCAAATTGCGCGCATAGCCGACCACTTGATGCCGCGCCGCCACGCGTTGCGCGAAGAAACGATAGCCGACCCCTTGCACTCCTCCACTGACGAAATATTTACGTGCGACCTTCATATCGGAAAAATTGATAGTACAAAAAAATGATTTTGAAGCCGCGCTATCCTAAAAGAACTGCCGGGGAAAATGCAATCAGGCGAATCAAGACGGCGGCAAATACGCTGCCCCGACTGAAATGGCAATCGCGCGATGCAGTAATGCGCCGAAAATAAGATGTTTCGGCGCAATCACAACACCGCAAAAAAGTGGCGGCTGAGATAGCTCTCGCGCCGTCTCAGTCGCCGCCTGATGAGTTCGCCGAAGTTTTTTCTGTTATCGCCGGTGGCTGGAATCTGATCTCTCTGTCCGCCTAACCCAATGCTTCCAGACACTCGGCGAGCGTGCGTTGACGACAGGTGTACATGGGAGTGTCGCGCAGGGTGAAACTGCTCGCTTTTGTTTCGCGCAGTTCCTGGACGAGGTCGAGGAAATCCGCCGGCTCGTCCGTCTCAAAGGCGACGACGAACTCCTGATCGTCGAGGCCGAACGAGTAGGTCGTGTGCAGTTTGACGGAACGATACTTCGAGCCGATGCGAATGTGCTCGTCCATCATCTCCTGTCGCTCTTCGACGGAACGCGAATACCACTCGCGCGTTTTGACGAACGGATACACGAACAGGTAGTTCGCTTGACCGGGCACGATATGCAGCCGGTCTTCGACGTGCTCGGGGTTATCCTTGTCGATGTACATCGAGCGTTTCGTCATGGAGAGGAAAGATTGCGTCGCTTCGAGATAACGCCCCACCCCCGTGCGATTGATGCGCGCCGTCAACTCCTGAATCGGGTCGAGCGAGTAGCCGATGCGCCAGATCATGAAGTCGGCGTTCGAGCGAAGTCCCGCGATGGAATAAGTATGCAGTAACAACTGGCCCCGGAACTCTTCGACCGCGTCAACTAATTCCTGCCTGCTGCGCTCGCGCTCCGCGTCATCGAGCAGACGCCATTCGGGGCGGACGCGATAGAAAGTGAAGGTGACATACTGGCGCGGCAATTTCGGCTTAACTTGTTCGACGCGTTCGTCGCGCCCTTCACGGTCGGCTAAACGGAGTGAAGAGCGCGTCGCATTGGTTGGTTGCGCGTTGTCGGTACTCATAGAGCGTTCATCCTTAAAAAGTTGGAATTAAAGAAAGTCAGCATTTTGGAGTGGCGTTCAAATCGCCTGCTGCAAGCGTAGACGGGGAATACTCACGCTCGCAACGGCACATGGCTATTGTGCTGTGTCGCGCGGGAGATTGCAACCCAGCCACCAATTTTCAAGCGCAATTTTCTTTGCGTTAAAATTCGTGTATAAGTAACAAGCTGGAAGCGTCAGCGGCCTGGGTTCATCACCCCCAGCGCCGCACCAGCCGTCCTCAGAAAATATGGTTGAAAAACGCAGATATGAACGTGTCAAAGCATCGCTTCCGGTCGATTGGGGACTTACGCCGACTTGCCTCAAGCATGATCGCATCACGAGTTTCTGCGTCGGTGGTTGTTTCCTTCAAACGAAAGAGGCAGTGCCTGCCCCGACCGTGATCTATATTCGGTTTTTCCTCTCTAGCGAAGGCGAACGAATCATTTCCGGCGAAGTCAGGTACAATATGGAAATCGTCGGATTGGGAGTGGAGTTCATCAACTTAACGCAACAGGACAGGGAAGACTTCGAGGCGCTCGTGAATTATTACCGCGCGACGCCGAAATAATGAAGTTTTTTTGACAACATGTCGGACGATGGGATGAGCGGTTCAACTGCCGCCAGGCAGCGGGGCGAAAAAATTGATCGCAGGCGGAGGAGTTTCTTGTTCCTCTTTCCCTTCGCGGTGGTCGGCGGCATTGCCGCCACGCTTGCGACGACGGCGTATCGTTTCCTGCGCCCGCCATCATCCATGCTTAGCCTTAATGCCTCCGGCCTCGCGCCGTGGACGGAAGTTGCGCCGCTCTCCGCGCTCAAGGGCGATGCGCCGCTTTTGCGCAAAATCACCCTTCGCCACGTATCGGGATGGGCGAGCGGCGTGGCAGAGCAGACCATTTTCGTCTTGCCGCACGAGGCCTATCGCGTCGTCTCCGCCGTCTGCCCGCATGAAGGCTGTGAAGTGCTCTGGCGCGCGGACGAAGCGAGCTTTCTCTGCCCCTGCCACGACAGCCGCTTTGCCGCCGACGGAACGCGCTTGAGCGGCCCCGCCCGCCACGGCCTCAATGAACTCCCCGCAGAGGTGGAGAACGGCATCCTCAAGGTTCGTCATCAACTTCCCGCCCCCGGCGACAATGCCCTCGCCCCGAAACCGGCAAGCGCGATGAACGGATGAGCGCGCAGGGCAACCGTTCCACGTCAACAAGTTCGAGCAGACTCGCCCGCTGGACGACGCTGGAGGGTGCGATGCGCTCGCTCGTCGATGAGCCGTCACACAACTTGTCGGCATGGGCGCGCACCACCGCCGGCATCGTCGCGCTCATCGTTGCGCTGCAATTGCTCACCGGATTCTTCCTCGCCTTCTATTACGTCCCTTCGGTTGAGGGTGCGCACCCAACCGTCTCTTACATCGAGAAGGCCGTGAGCAGCGGTTCGTGGCTTCGCTCGCTCCACCTGCATTGTTCGCAGTGGCTCCCGCTCGCGCTCCTCCTGCATCTGGCGCAGATGTACTGGCGCGGCAGCCACCGGCGCAAACCCGTCGCCTGGCTCGCCTGCCTCGCTTTGCTCGCCCTCAGTCTGGCCGGCGGCGCAACCGGCTACTCGCTGCCGTGGGACGCCCGCGCCTTCTACAGTACGCGCATCGCCGCCAGTCTGGCGCGCGGCCTCCCCCTGATCGGCGCGCAGGCGCAACTCTGGCTGCTCGGCGACACTCAACTTTCGACTCTCACCATCTCGCGCTTCTACGCGCTCCACGTCTTTCTCCTGCCGTTCCTGATGCTGCTCATTATCACCGCGCGCCTGTTTATCTTCCGCGACCTGACCTCGATTAACGCGCCTGACATCAACGCCGTAATGCATCGGGACGACTCGTGGTCGCACCGACAACTCGCGCGCAACGCGGCGGTAGCGGCTCTCGTCTTCCTCGCCCTCGCGCTCTACGCGGCGCAGCATCCCGCTCCGCTCGCCGAACCGCCGGAACTCGCCCTCCCCGGCTACCTGCCCCGCCCCGGCGTGCAGTTTCTCTGGCTCTTCCAACTACTCAAATATGTGCCCACTGCGATGGCCGCCTCGCTCGTCGCTCTGCTGCTCCCCATACTCTTCATCATCGCGCTCGCGCTGCTGCCTTTTATCAATTCGCACGGCAAACGATTCTCCCTGCTTCGCCGTCATGCGGGCGCAATCCTGTTCGGGTGCGCTTTCCTGTTCATCGCAGGTCTGACCGTCATCGCTATCGTCGAAGACGCCCGCGACCCACGCCTCCGTGCGCAACTCCAACAACAAGCCAACGACGAAGAAATGTTTCGTCGGGCTCCTTTCAAGCCCCGACAACTGCGCCCGGAAACAACTAATGCATCTGACGCCGAATTAGCGACATCCTCAAATTCCACACCGCCCGCCGCCTACACCGTCAACTGCGCCCGCTGCCACGGCGAGCGCGGCGAAGGCCGATCTATCAACCCCTCGCTCATCGGTATCACCGCCCAACCGCGCCGCACGCCCGCAGACATCCTTGCCATCCTCGACGACCCGGCGAGCTACGCGCTCGACCCGCGCATGCCCTCCTTCGCCGATAAACTCACCAGCGACGAGAAGCGCGAAATCGCTCGCTGGATCATCTCGCTCAAACGCTGACGCGCCGCCTCAGTCTCCCGTCGGCCCCGCTTTCAACCACGCGCGCCTCTAATGTTATACTCGCCGCGTTTTTCATCCCTCTCGCACATACTGATTTTTATTGGAGACACCGTTTTGCTCAAGCATCTCAAACTGTCGCTGCTCATCGCCGCTCTTGCGCTTTTCGCCCTGGCCTGTGCGAGCACCAACACGACCGTCGAAGTCCGCAACACGAACACCGCCAACACCTCAGCGACGCCCATCGCCGCCGCAGCCACCGCCGCCGCCGACGAGTTGGCCGCGGCTCGCGCCACTTACAACGCCGCCTGCGTCCGTTGCCATAAAGAGGACGGCGGCGGCGGCACAATCGAACTCGACGAAGGCCAGACGCTCAAAGTCCCCAATCTGACCGCCGAAAATGCACGCAAAGACTCGGATGAAGAATTTGCCGAACAGATCACCAAAGGCGGCGACGGCATGCCCGCCTTCGGCAAACGGCTCACGCCCGAACAGATCAGCGACCTTGTCCGCTTCATTCGCCGCGACTTGCAGGGCGTGCCGCCCACAGCGGGCGCGTCTCCACTGGTCCGCTAATCAAAACTTCCGCGCCTATGTTATGCTCGCGCGCGATCATCAATTACGCACCCCTAGCTCAGGTAGGATAGAGCGTCTGACTTCGATTAAATCAACAGGTTAGAGCTACTCTTCAGAGTGGTTTTTTCTTATTCCTCCTTACCTTCTCCCTTTGATTATTTGTACTCCTGAAGAACACTGTGGGAAGATTGCCAGCACAGAAATTTGGGCGCGACTACATGATTAGAGAGAAAAATTTGAAGTTAGTCTAAGGTAGGAAAGTTGGTAGGCCGAAGAGAGTTGTTAAGGAATAATTTTGACTGCATCGACAACATTTACGAAAACCCAGAATTATTAAACCCCTAGCCCCGCTTTTTGTCTGGCCTCGCAATAAAACCACGACTTGTTGGCAGTTTCTTAGATGGAGGAGCAAAATCTTGTTCCTTACGCTTATCTGACCGTTCTGCAATTTCTTTCTGGATAGCTTCCTTCACTCGTTTTTTCGCACGTTTGTTCATAAAAAAGATTATACAGTAGAAGGTAAGTTAGTTTCATCTCAAACATGAGCAGGGATAAGATTTAAAGAGCCTCCAAAAATGGCTCACGCGCTGATCAAAAAGTTCCACGCTTATGTTATTCTCGCGCGACCATCAATTACGCACCCGTAGCTCAGTTGGATAGAGCGTCTGACTTCGAATCAGAAGGTCGCAAGTTCGAGCCTTGCCGGGTGTACTTTTTCTTCTTGAGGGCATGAATAATGTGCCCTCTTTTTTTTCAATCCTTCGGGCCGTTAATCCAAAAATAATCAAGCGCGCGGTGGCGGCTGCGTTCCTTGATTTGCCTCGCTTATCCCTCTTACCAAGTCGCTCATCCCAACCATGCGCGGCTGGTCACATTCTGCAAACCTTTCGCTGCCAGTAACGTTCTTAGCAACGGAACTTTCGCCGTTCCTGAATCTTAAAGACTGACAAACACGCTTCCCCCAAACGGGGCACGAAAGGAAGACATGATGAAAAAGAATTTGTCCCGCATCGCATTCGCCCTCGCCCTCTGCGCGCTCCTGAACGTCGCGGCGCTGGCCGGCGGAAAAAGCAAGAGAGTGACTTTTAACGAAGACGTTAAAGTCGGCGACACCACCATCAAGAAGGGCAGCTACCGGGTGGCCTTCGATGAAAAGTCTAATGAACTGGTGATCAGTGATAACGATGGAGTGATCGTCAAAACGAGCGCTCATTTGGTAGAACATAAAAAAATGCCCGGCCAAACCATCGCTTTCAAAACCATGAAGAAAGAGGATAGCGACGTTGTTTTATTGAGCGTCAACATGGGCGAGAAGTTCGCGGTACTCGGCAGCGACAACAAGGCTGGCGCAACCACGACCGGCCAGCAGTGACACTGGCTCGGGGGGGGGGGGGGGGGGGGGGAGGTCGCGATTGGCGGATTTTCTCCCTTCGCTCCGTTCCTCTCTGTCTCTTCTCCCCTCTTTGTCTTT
>JBPCIP010000171.1:0-2996 GCA_051006195.1 Pyrinomonadaceae bacterium | reverse complement strand
CAGTCAAGTACCACCAGCAAAAGCCGGTGGCTTGTAGCTTGCGACTGAAAGTCGCATCCACCTTGTCGGCTAAAGCCGACCTTAGGCTGCTTGACACAGCCCCGACTTGAATTGCTTCAAGCCTCGTTGAGAAAAGAAGAATGCATATCTCTCAACCAACTTTGCATACTTTACGTGACGAAAGTTTTCTCGTCACTACCTCCTGTATTCAGTTCTCAAAGAGCATTGAAACTGTTGCTCTCTTTCGGGAGAGTGCCTTAACTCTTTGCTCGAATTATACCACGAAAGGAGCGGGGGAAACCTGACTGAAGTCTTCAGCTAAAGCTGAGGGTTTCAACCTTCCCCGATGGGGACAATGATCAAGACGACTACCGGAGCGGTAAGGACGCGCCTCTCAGTTTGTGCCCGCCTACTCCTTCAACTTTTCTATGCTTCGCCCCTCGCCCTCTTCATCGCGTTCAGTTTGAACGTCGCAGCGCCTCACGCGCCCGCGCAAAAGAATAAGAAAAAGCCGGCGAGAGCGCGAACCACCGCCGCTCCAACGACTACAAAAAAAACTCCGTCGGCCACGGCGAAAACGATCACAGTGCGAACCGAACCCAATGCCGTCATCTGGTTCGACGAAGTACGACGCGGCGCAGCAAACGAATCAGGTCAACTTGAGATCGCGAAAGTTTCGCCGGGACGCCACACGCTGCGCGTGCGCGCCGCGGGTTTCGCGGAACGCACCCTGTCGCTTCTGCCCGCCGAGCGCGGCGCGCTGACCATCCCTCTGACACGCACGGATGACGCCGCCGAACTCGCCTTTCAACAGGCCGAGGCCGCGCGCGACAAAGCAACCACCGATGAAGCGCGGCGGCAGGTTGCCGAACTTTACCGGCGCGCTCTCGCGCTTCGTCCCAAATTTCCCGCCGCGCACGTCGGGCTGGCGCGCGTCCTTCTGGATTTGAACGATTATGAAGCCGCGCTCGCCGAGACCGACGCGGCGCGAGCGGGTCGCCCCGCGTATGCGGAAGCCTCCGCCGTCGAAGGGCGCATCCTGCGCGCCACATCCGAGACACAAGCCGCCATCGAAGCTTACGAGCGCGCCATCCGCGAAGCGCGCGGCTTTCAACCCGAAGCACACACGGGTCTCGGCCTCATCTACGAAGAGGAAGGCAGGCACGCGGAGGCCGCTGCGGCGTTTCGGCAGGCCGTCGCGCAGCTTTCCGATACCGAACCCGTTCTCTACGAACTGCTCGGCAGAGTCTATGAGCGTTTGGAGAAGTACAAAGAAGCGGTCGCGGCTTACGAGAAATACCTGACGCTCGCGCCGAACGGCAAACTCGCGCCCGCCATCCAATCCGTCGTTGAGCAACTGCGCAAGCAGGCCGCGGAACAGGATGCGCCGCCGCTCGACTAAATCAGTCCTGGCGAGATTGGGACACAAGCAAAAAGCTGAACCACGCGCACCACACGAAACGACACGAAATAACACCAATTTTTCGTGTGATTGCTTCGTGTCGTGCGCGTGGTAAATGGTTTCCTCTGTCCCAATGTCGTAAGTTTCGATTTAGGGCAGCCGGTCATTCGTCGCTTCGGGACGCGGGGCGAGCGCGCCGAACACCGCGCGTCCGATGAGCGCTATCACAACTCCGATGATCGGCCCCGCCAACAACCCGCCCGCGCGTGTCGCCAGCGCCGTCGTCATCGGCATGCTGGTCCCTTCGGGAATGTTCAGCGCGTCCCAGTGCGTGAAGTAGGTGTTGACATTTGCGAGGTAGCTGATGAGGGTGGCCGTGAAGATCAATATTTGCGAGAACAGGCCGAGCACGACGCCGATGAGGATCGTGCCGACCCAGTTGAAATTGCCGACGCGACGCGAAAGCGCGCCGAAGTAAAGCGCGCTGATGATCGTCACGGCGGCGATGGAAAACATCGCGTTGCCGCGCGGCACGTAGGGCACGCCGAAGACCGGGCCTAAAAGGAACCGCAACACGGTCCAGATCACCAACATCACCAATGGCAGGCGCACGAAGCGCAGGACACGTAGAAACATGGGGGAAGCACCTCTTCTGAGGAAAATTGAAAAACTTTCAATACCGGATTACAACCAGCCTAACTTCTTCGCCGCGAAAACCAGCAGGAAGGCGACCACCAAAAACGTCGCCAGCCACGGATGATTTCCCATCGGACATTTATCGCTCTCGCTCATCACAAATTCCCGTTTGCCTGAAGGCTGCTTTGTATGCGAGCATCGCGCCTTCAGTCAAGCTATTTTCAATCACACTCGCACAGGCTAAATGTACATGACCTCAACCGCCACTTCAACACGCCGCCACGTTTCGCACAAGGCGAGCCGCTTTACCGAGTCCGTCATCCGCGAGATGACGCGCGAAGCCCTCAAGCATGGCGCGGTCAATCTCTCGCAATCCGAAATATTGAATCTAAAGCAAACCTACACTATCCTAAAGAAGCAAAATTAAGAACCTTATTTATCTTCATCAAACCGAGATGAAACAAAAAGTCATTACGTCAGTTCAAAAGACTCATCCTGAGACAATCAACTTAGAGTTAGTGACGCTTGAAGAAGCGGCACGCGCTGTTGGGAAGACTACTCACAATATTCGTGACTACATCCAACGCGGGCGCATCTCGAAGTTCAATTCACAAGGAGAGAAGATAAGGCGCGCGATGAATGGTCAGTTGCGCGTTGACTTAAATGAACTGCGCGCCTTTCTCAAATTGGTTAACTTAGGGCAGGAAAAACATCACCATGCCGGACTTCATGCCGAACTTGGATTCTACGGCCTCGCTGAACGCGAACGCACCAAACATGTGCATCGCCTGCATCCGTACTTAGGTAAGTTCATTCCACAGCTTGTCGAATGGTTTTTAGCTAAACACTTCAAACCAGATGACGTAATCCTTGATCCGTTCATGGGTTCTGGAACGACGCTTGTGCAAGCCAATGAAATGAAGATGCACTCAATAGGTATTGATGTGTCCGAATTTAA
>JBPCIP010000170.1:0-22529 GCA_051006195.1 Pyrinomonadaceae bacterium | reverse complement strand
CGCTCGGAGATGTAGAGGTCGAGCATGTTGATCGTAATCTTGCCTTTGCCGGACTTGTCGTAGTCGGCGCGTCCGCCGAGACCTTCGACGACGGCGAGAGTGAATGCGCCGTTGTTCCATTCGGCTTTTTCGAGCGAGTATTGTTTGCCGGTCGAGGCGGCGAAGACGACTGCGCCGTTTTCGGCGCTGGCGAGTTCGTTGACGACGCCGTTCAAGTCGTCGAGGAGGCCGCGCCGCCCCGTGCCGAGGACGTTGCCGGAATGGCAGGTATCGACAAAGAAGAGGACTTTGCCGGCGATGGTGGCGACGGTCTGCTTGATGTCGTTGAAGGAGACGCCGGTGCGGAGCAGGCGTTCGGGGTCGGCGTTGTGCGGCAGAAAGTAATACTGGCCGGTCGAGTCGTTGACGCCGTGGCCGGCGAGCAGCACGATAGCGACATCCTTGCTTGTCGTCTCCTTGCGAATCCAGTCGAGCGCGTCCAGCACTTCGTCCTTCGTCGCCTTCTCGTCGTCGAGCAGCCTGACAGTCACATCGCGGTAGAGCGTGCCTTTCTGCCGCTCCCACGCGGCGGCGAAGTCGCGCGCGTCCTTCGCGGCGAAATTTAACTTCCACTTCGGATCGGCGTAGTTACTGACGCCGACGGCCAGCACGTACAGCTTCGGCCTGATCTCGAACTGATCACTTGCGGCAGAGGCGGCGGACGCGGGGCGATTGGTGGGAGTGGCGGCGACGGCGGGCGTGCGCGTGCGAACACGCACTGTCGCGGGCACGCTCGTCGTGAAGCGGTTGGCGGCGATGACGGAGACCTGACTCTCGCCTTCCGGCACGTTGATGCGTAGCTCGCGGGCGGCGATTGATGTCTGCCCCGCCGCTTGCAGTCCGAGGCCGCGTTCAGTGGCGACGGGCCGCCCGCCGACGAGCGCCCTGACCTCCGTGACCGGCTCGCCCGAAGGCGTGCGGAGCGTGTAGCGCACGACGAGTTCCGTCGCCGCGACTTCCGCCCCGTCCGCAGGCGAAATGATCTCGACGACGGGCGGGAGCATCTGCGCCACGTTTGCCTGCTGTTGTTTGCGCCCCGCTTCCTCGTTCGCCAGTTGGACGGCGCGGGCCTCGTCGCCAATTTCCAGAATCTTCGAGACAATATCGGGGCGGTAGAAGGCATCGCGGAACTGCCCGACGGGGAAGAAGTCCGCCGCCCGGTCGCGCCCGTTGTTGACGTGCCAGCCGATGAGGTCTTCCGCGCCGGGCGCGGCGTCGTAGTAGCCGGAAGGCGTCCACAGCACCCAACGCTTGCGGTCGGCGTGCGGGAAGAAGGCGAGCAGTTCACGCCCGTCCTTCATCGAGTACCAGCGGATCGTGCCGTCGCCGTAAGCCGCGACCGCGAGCCGCCCGTCCGCCGAGATGTTGACCGCCCACGCCACGTCGGGAGCCGGGACGTTCCACCGCTCCGCGCCGCTGCGGTCGAAGAGGCGGATGCGGTATTCCGTGCCGAGCAGGAAGGCACTCGCGTCCGGCGCGACGGCGAGGCGGCGCGACATCTCATACTGCTTTAGCTTCAGCGGCGTGCCGTTCAACTTCGGCTCGTAGTTGTTGAGCCAATCGGTGACGCGCAGTCCGGCGGCTTCTGTCACGGGTGGTCGCCAGTTCACATTTCCAGCGGCGGGCGCGGCGTCCAATTTGCGGTCGGCGAGCGAGAAGCGCGCGGGCGATTTGCCATGCGGTTCATAAGCGAACCCTAGACCTGCGCCGTCGGGCGAGAGGAGAAAGCCTTGCCGATTGTTCCTGTAATCGGCAATCGCCGCCGAGGTGAACAGCACGCGCCTGCCCCCCGCGTCCAGCACGCCGAAGGATGGCTCGCCCGCGCCGTACACGATGCCGCCGTCGCGCAAGGGGAGGATGTGCAAGATGGTGTCCGCTGCCACGCCTGCGATGTCGCGGTAAGCGCCCCGCCCGCCGTCCGCCCACGCGCGGATGAACAGGCGGTTGTTGGCGTCCTGCGCCCCGCCACCAGCGTAGAGCGTTCTGCCGTCCGCCGACCACGCGACTTTGCTCAAGTCACCGTTGTTGACGCCGGAGGTGTCGGGCGCGTAGAGCGGCGAGAGGTCGCGCCCGGACAGCGCCGCCACCCGCGTCGAATCCGCAAACCCTATGCCCACGCGCGAGCCGTCGGGCGAGAAGCTGACGGAGAATGGGCGGTCGCCGCCCGCCGCTTTCTGTTTAGCGACGAGGCGCAAAGAACCCTCGCCCACAGGCGCGTAGAGCAGGAAGAAGCCGTCGTCACAGGTCGTCACCAGCCGGCCCGCGCGGTCGAAATCCGCGCCGTAGCTGTCGCCGCCGTAATCCCTGTCCTCGCCCGCCGGAGAGTAGTCTCGCGTCTGAAAGACGCGGACGCCGTTATTGCCTTTGAGCGTCGCCGCCAGATACCGCCCGTCCGGCGAATAGACGAGATGAAGGACACGACTTGGCAACCCGCCCAACCGCCGGATGAGCCTTCCGCTCTCGCGGTCAAAAAGGTAGATGTTCGTGTTCAGTCCGTCCGGCGATGTCCACCCACCGGCGGCAATCGTCGTCCCGTCGGGCGAGATGGCGACAGCGTAGAGCTTGCCCTCATTGCCCGCGCCGAGAGGCACGCGGATCACGCGCAGGGGTCGCCCCGCCGGGAGTTCCCAGACGCGCACGGTCTTGTCCTCGGAGGCCGTCACCAGATACCGGTTCGCGGCGTCCACGCCGATGCGTGTGATGACGGCGGTGTGCATCCCCGTCTCGATGCGCAGGACGGGTTCGCGCGACGGCTCGCCGGTTTGCGCCGTCGTCAAATGCGCCGGCGCAAGCAGCGACATTAGCAATGCGACCATGATGAGATGAAACAGGCCGGGCATGTGGGAAACTCCTTTGCTTCTGTTTTGTGTCGCGGCGCGGGTGGTAGTCGTGACGGCGAGCGAGCCTTAACCTTGCTATCGGTCTCTCTTGAGTTCGTCAATCGCCGGATTTTGAGCCGCCTCCCCGCGAGCATCCTTCAATCCTACGGAGCAGGACAATAATGAAAGGGAGGCTACCAGCAGGGTCGGCTCGACACGATTCGTCGGGCGGCTCATTGAACCAGATATTCGCTTAACCTTTGCAAGAGACGTTTCTGCCGCTCGGATGAAATTGAACCAATGGAGCCGACAATTTTCGCGCGCGGCACGACGACCAGAAACCCCAGCCTGATTAAAGATTCTGCCTGCAAACCGCTTGCGCCAAAGTCGGCATCACTCGGAGAAATCACTTCATCGAAGTCTACAGCAGCTTGGCGGAGCTGTGTGCTCACACCACACACCAGCAGATCGCGGAAGGGCGGCATCTCGCGCAGGATAATGGCCGGACGATTTTTCACCATCCCGTCAGCCTGCGGCATCGGGACGATGATTAAATCACCTTCCTTCATATTCGGGATTAGCCTCTTTAATTAAATCCAACGAATACTCCGGCTCGTCATCACCGTAAGCCCGCGCCAAACTCTCCAACGAAAGCCGCGCCCAATCTTCGCGCTCTTCACCCAAAGATTCCGGCAGGATGGTGACGATCAGCTTCGTGTTTGGCTCAAGTTCAAACGGCTCGTCCAACAAAATCTGCCTGCCGTCAAAATGAGCACGGAGGGTTGTTTTTTCCATCGCAGCACTCCCCGACAAAGATTCGTGGATCAGATCAAGCAAGTGGTCGGCTCGTTCGACGCTATGCTCGGCGAACATAGTCCCGGATGTCGCTCAAGTCCTGCCGGGCCAGCGGGGTGACGAGCACGGTCGTCACTCTACGACTCCTTCCGCAGACGCCCGCGACCCTCAGCTTTAATGGCCTCAACATCAAACGGTCGGGACTCCCCGCGTTGCGCCTGCTCGTAGCCTTGCAGCACGTCACGGCGCAACTCTTCCAGCCGCACACGCTTCAATTCATCCTGCTCTTTTAAAAGGCGCAGCCCCTCCCGGACGACTTCACTGGCCGAGTTATACTGACCGCTTTCGATCTTTTGCTTAACTAATTCTTCCATGTCCGGCGTCAACGTAATGTCCATACAAGGCAGCGCTCCTTATCCGGGATGTATAACCGGCATTTTAGCACAGGAGGCAGGCGCTGCTGCTGTTATGCCCCGGTTTACACTTGTAACTTGGTGGGTGGGCAGCGCCTTGCAAACCATGCTATGCAACGGGATGAAGCGGCACGGATTTAAGTCAGCGTCACCTTGTCGTAAATTTCACGCATCGCCAGTACGCACTGAATCGAGGTCAACTCGATTGCGCCTTCGAGCGTGCGGAAGTCGGTGAGCACCCAGCTTTCGTCCGTGCGCCGGGTATAGCGTTCGACGCGATGTTCGGTTTGGGCGACGAGGAGGTATTCGGCCAGTAATTCGATGGTGCGGTAATAACCGGATTTTACGCTGCGGTCGTAAGCGGCGGTTGACTTCGACAGCACCTCGACCAGCAGCGTCGGGTTGAGCAGCGTATCCACCTGCTCGTCCTCAAACTGCGGCTCGCCGCAGACAACCACGACATCCGGGTAAGTGTAAAGATTAGCGGCGGGAATCCTCACGCGCATATCACTCGGATAGACTTCGCAAGGTTTTCCTTTGAGTTGTTGCCAGAGCAACCCACTGAGGTTCATCGCGATCAGATTGTGCTTTCTGCTTGCGCCGGTCATGGCGAAAATCTCGCCATCAAAATACTCGTTCTTGTATTCAGCGGCGCGCTCAAACGCTAAGTATTCTTCGGGCGTAATGTAAGTCTTGCTAGTTTGGCGGGACATAAAGCATCTCCACAAAGGCCGGACTGCGGCAATATAACACCTCTCACAGCCATGCCTTAAACTATTTGCGCCGCCCGCGTATCTATATGGACGGCACACCAAGATATGGATTCTGAATCTTCAAGAAGTCTGGGGTAAAGGATGAATTCTTCCATCGCTCCAAAAGTACCCGAACTTCTCCAGAAAATTCACCGTGTGCTTTCGTGCTGTCTGATAGAAGCCGTCAACGGCTTTGCTCAAATCAGCAAACGTCTCGTGCCAGCAGTGATGGCTGACCTCTTGCTTGAGCACCTTCCACGTCGCCTCCTTCGGGTTCTCTTCGGGCGTGTACGCCGGGAAGTTAATCACCCGCAGCCGCGGATGACTCTCCAACCACTCCGCAACTTCGTCGCTCGTGTGGTGCGGCGCGCCATCTATCCACAGCACGACCTCACCTGCCGGACATTCCTCCAGCACCATCTCGAACCAGCGCATCGTCGCATCACTATCCTGCCAATCAATGCAGAACGGCGCGACCTCGTGGCCTGTTCCCAGATGCAGCGCGCCATAGATGTTCTCAGCCTGCTTGCTTCGCGCCGCGTCAGCAATCAGCGGTTGCTTGCCGACGGGGTTCCATCTCTTGGCGATTGTTCCCTCCAAGTAGACCTTGCTCTGGTCACCCGCCAGAGGCGTCATCGGCACTCCATTCTCCGCGAATTCGGCCAACACTTCCGAAGTTTCCAACTCAAAGCGCGCCTGCTCTGCGGCACTGCGCTTGATGTAGAGCTTGCGCCCGCGCTGATAGCTCCACTTCATCGCCAGCAGCAGCTTTCTGACTCCCCGGCGGCGATAGTCGATCTCAAAGCGCTCTACAATCAGGTCGCGAATCGCTCTCACTGTCCACCCGCTGCCCACCTCCGTGCCCGGCATCGCCTCCGCTTCGAGCAACGTACTGAGCCGCGCCAACTCCTCTGTTGTCAGAGGCCGCTGTCCGTGCTCCCCTCCCCACAGCGGGTGATTCTTGAGTCCCTCGAGCCCCTGTCCTTGATACAGCCTACTCCAGCGGCTGACCGTTTCCTCGTCGACAAACAAGATGTCGGCAGTTTCGCGGTAGCTGTAGCCTTTCGTCACCAACAGCAGTGCGTGATAGCGTTGACGAGCATGGGCATTCTCTTTCTTGTTTTTGAATCGTCGAGTGGCTTCCAGATAATCCTTGTCGCTCAGCATCAGGTCTCCTTTCGCTGCGTGAGTCTATCTGCTCGACGATTATATTTATTCAGGTCCGACTCGGCATCTTGGTGTGCCATCCATATAGGCTAGGCGGCAAGTTGTAACGCGGCGTGCAAAGTTTCGATGGCAAGGGCGGCGGCGTGATTTTTGCGCGCGGGGAGGCCGCCGAGCGCGCTGATGAGTTGTTGGCGGGTGATGCGCCCGGCCTCCTCAATGGTGATGCCGTCGAGCAACTCCGTCAGGGCGGAGCCGCAGGCGAGTGTTGGCGGGCAGCCATAGGCGAGGAAACGCGCGGCGGCGATGCGGTTGTCGCAGAGACGAAGCGAGAGGCGCAGGCGGTCGCCGCAGACGGGATTGGATAATTCGGCGACGGCGTCAGCGTCCTTGAGTTCTCCGCCGTTGCGCGGGTGCGCGAGATGATCCTGGAAGATGGCGGAATAGGGCACAGGAGTTTCGGCGCGCGGCTTAGGCGTCCGGTTAAATCGAACTGCGTAAGATTGAAAGGGTGAAATCAGTGAACCATTCGTCCGGGCGTTATAGTTCGCCATCCATCATCCAGCTAAACATAGAATCCATCACCGCATCGATGCCCGGCAGTCGGTCGGCTTCCCTGATTTTGATGTTCAGAATTTTGGCAAGGGGATGCAGCAGTTCGGCGAGCAGTTCGGAGCGCACTCTGATTTCACCCGGCACAATCCCGGCCTGTGCCAGCAGGGCGGCCAGCAGCATCGGAATCTGTTCGTGCATTCCCCGCAAAGAGTCTTCCACGGTCATCATCTCAGTCCCGACGATCATCCCGCTCTGCGCGTCGGCCAGCATCAACAGGTAAGGCCGGGCGGGACGCTCGCCCTTTTCACCGATAGCCGCCGGCACACTGAGCAGATCAATTTCGAGTGCGAGAGATCGTCGGGGCAGTTCTTTGAGTTGGCCGACCACTTCCACATCGACGACGACCGGGAGGCGTACCGGCTCCGGCGGCGGCACGCGCATCATCCGGTCTTCCCACACAAGGCCGTCTCCCTCCCGACGCGCGACCCGCACCAGATAAATCTCCCCAGCTTCGTTGTCTTCGGCGGAGAGAATTGCGGGATTGTCCTTCACGCGCGGGGCGACTTCCAGCATCTGTGTCAATGCGTAGGTGATCAAACGAGCTTCCTGCGCCGTCACAAACCACGGCATGAATCCGGGGCGATAGCTGCGAAACATCGGCCAGGCGTGCGCGCCGCGAAATTTCAGTCCTAACTGTTTGATGACTTCCCGATCCGGTTTGTCCAACATGTCGCGGTCTTCAAACGAAGCTTGCAGTTGGGGAATGTCGAGCAATTGTTGGGGATTCGCCATCTCCGCGTCAGCCGCAAAATCCTGCAAGCCGTACAACCCTTCCGCCCCCTGATAAATCGCCACAGCGAAGTGCTCTCCGGCCATGCCCATGACGCTTACGAAACCGAGTTCGCCCGTCTCCGGATGCTGCACGCCGAAGATTTCCGTTTCGTCCATCCATGTCCACGGCGCAAGCTCCTTCAGGCGGGCGGCGCTCTCGTAGAGGTGTCGGGTTTCTTCCAGCGAAGGAGCGGTGAAGTCAGTTTTCTGTGGCATCGAAGTTCCTTTATCGGCGGTGCTTCGCGCTAGCCGGTAATTTTCTTTGAAGACGATGGGCGTTGACCCGAATTATCTTAGATGCGTCGCGGTTTCAGAAGCAGTCATCCGGCGGAAGTCAGCGCAGGCGCACAGGCGCGCACTGCGAGAGCTTGCTGGTAGAGCGGCGAGAGGCGGCGCAAGTTTTCGACGGCGCGGGGCAGCACTTCGAGCACATAGGCGATGTCTTCGTCGGTGGTGTCTTTGCCGAGACTGAAGCGGATCGAGCCGCGCGCGAGTTCATCGTTGCGTCCGAGTGCGCGAATGACGGGCGAGGGTTCGAGCGAACCGGAGGAACAGGCCGAGCCGGTCGAGACGGCGACGCCCTGCATGTCCAGATTGATGAGCAAGCCTTCGCCCTCGATAAAGCGAAACGAGATGTTCGAGAGATGTGGGAGTCGCTGCTCGCGGTCGCCGTTGAAAACGATGTCGGAGACTGTCGCTTGAACGCCCGCCTCAAAGCGATTCCGCAAGCCGCGCAGGTGTTCGATTCTGATTGGCAACTCTTCGCGGGCGAGCGCGGCGGCCTTGCCGAAGGCGACGATTGCGGCGACGGCTTCTGTGCCCGCACGGCGTTCGCGTTCCTGATGGCCGCCGATTGATTGCGGCGAGAGCCGGACGCTGCGCCGCACGTAGAGCGCGCCCACGCCCTTCGGCGCGTGGAGTTTGTGCGCCGAAAGCGAGAGCAGATCGCAGTTCAATGCTTCGACATCGACAATCATGCGCCCCGCCGCCTGCACCGCATCCGTGTGCAACCAGAGATACTTGCGCCCGTGCGCGCGTTCCTCTCGGACGAGCGCGCCGATCTCCGCGACGGGTTGGACAGTGCCGATCTCGTTGTTGGCTAGCATGACCGTGATCAGAATCGTGTCGGGACGCAGCGCGGCGCGCACGTCCGCAAGTCGCACGATGCCGTCCTCATAGACGGGCAGGCGCGTTACTTCCCATCCGCGTTTCTCCAGAGCGTCGCAGACGCCGCGCACGGCGGAGTGCTCGATCTGCGAAGTGATGATGTGCCGCCCGTGTTCGGCGGCGATTTCGGCGATGCCGCGAATGGCGAGGTTATTGGCCTCCGTCCCGCCGGAGAGAAAGACCATCTCGTTCGGGCGGGCGTTGACGAGCGCCGCCACTTCGCGTCGCGCGCGATCCAGCGCGCCGCGCGCCTCCTGCCCGTAGAAATGGACGCTCGAAGCGTTGCCGAATTTCTCCGTTAGATACGGCAGCATCGCCTCGACCACGCGCGGGTCCACCGGCGTCGTCGCACTGTTATCCATGTAAACTCTGCGCATAAAAATGTCTGGTGTTTTTTGTCCGTTGTCCGTCGTTCAATTCAATCTTCAGCAACTTCTGCGATAGCCACATGCAACGGACAATTGACCTTTGACCATCACAAACAGGCGACAGCTTTTCTCGTCGGGCGGCACATCTCTCTCTTGCCATGATCCGGCGCATAATGTGTGCGGCCCGCTTGGAGTCTAGCGGCGCGGGCAAACGTGGTCAAGCGGCTTGTCGGTCCGCTTCGCTCCTCGCTTTTTCCGGTGTTAGCATAAGCCGTCAGGGAAAACTTCCGACGCATTTGACTCGCCCGGAGATTCACCTGCTGTCGCCATCCTATTTGCCGGAAACTTTAAAGGAGAGAAAATATGCAAACTCGCAGACGCTTCTATGTAGCTTCTTTATCCCTCGCCCTGACAATCGCTTTCATTGCCACCGGCTTCGTCTCCCGCACGCACGCCGCCGACAAGACGATCACGGCGCAACAGTCCGGCGCGCTCGAACGCGGCTATCGCACCGGTTACTCCGATGGTTTTCAGGCCGGCTACAGTGATTCAAATGCCCGCGCCGCACGCGACTATCGCAACAAAGCGGAATATCAACAGGCCGAACGCGCCTACGTCGCGGCTTACGGGGCCATCGAAGATTACCGCGACGGCTATCGGCAAGGATTCGAGATCGGCTATGAGGCCGGATTTGATCGGCAGGGATTTGATTCAACTGTCCCGGCATCTCTCTCCCGTCGCGGCACGGCGACGGCGCGCAACGATGCGAACGATTCAACGTCTGGTGACGACGCCCGCAACTCTGTAGACCCGCGCAACGCTTCGGACTCGAATGCGAACCGCACTGCGGGCAGCGACTCGAACGACCGGAGCGGCGGCGGCGGCGCGGCGCGCCAAATCGGTACGCTCGATATCCCGATGGACACGACCATGCGGATCGAATTGTTGACCAATCTTTCGACCGACGCGACGCAGCGCGGCGACCGCTTCGAGGCGCGCGTCATCGAACCCAGAGAGTATGAGGGAGCGCGCGTGGTCGGGCGCGTCAAGGGCGTGAAGCGCCCCGGCAAAGTGCGCGGCTCCGGCGAGTTGCAACTCGACTTCGAGCAGATCAGTTTGCCCGACGGTCGCTTCACGAATTTCAACGCGCAGGTGCTCGAAGTGGTGGGGCGGTCGAATACCGGCGTGGACGACGTGGACGAAGAAGGCGGCGTGCGCGGCAAAGACACGACGAGAGATGATGTCACGAAGGTCGGCGCGGGCGCAGGTATCGGCGCGATCATCGGCGCGATTGCGGGCGGCGGCAAGGGCGCGGCCATCGGCGCGGTGCTCGGCGGCGCAGTTGGCGCGGGCGGCGCGATCACATCGCGCGGCAAAGACGTGCGTCTCGAACGCGGGCACGAGTTGCTCATTCGCACCTCAACCGAAACGCGAATTCAATAAAACAGTTGGGTCAGAGGGAAAGGGTCAAGGGGGAAGTAAAGAGAAAGGGCTGTGTGAGTCATGCGGTTGCCCCTGTACCTTTCCCCCTTGACCCTACTTTTATGTCGCTCATCACTCTCCTGACGGATTTCGGCACGGCTGATTATTTTGTCGGCGCGATGAAGGGCGCGATTCTTTCGCTTGACCCACAGGCGTGCATTGTTGACATCACGCACGAGATTCCGGCGCACGACATAGCGGCGGGCGCATTTGCGCTGCTTGCGGCCTACCAGTCTTTCCCGCCACAAACGATTCATGTCGCGGTGGTTGACCCCGGCGTCGGTTCGATGCGTCGCCCGCTTCTCATCGCGACCCGCGAACACTGCTTCATCGGGCCGGACAACGGCTTGTTCAGTTACGTCTGCGAGCGCGAAACTCCGGCGCGCATTTATCATCTGACCAATCCGACATTTTTTCGCGCCGCCGTCAGTGCGACTTTTCACGGGCGCGACATCTTCGCTCCCGTCGCGGGCGCGTTGTCGCGGGGAGCGTTGCCGGAACAGTTCGGCGAAGTGATTGATGACGAGGTGCGGCTCGCATCGCTCGCGCCGGAAATGGCCGCGGATGGGACGCTTTTGGCTGCAATCATTCATATTGATCGCTTCGGCAACTGTATCACCAACATCACGCGGCGCGATTTGCATGGCGAACGGATGGCAGAGGGCTCGATGCTTGAAATTGGCGGACGTAAAATTGATTCTCTGCGCCGCTTTTATGCGGAAGAGAGGGGGGCGGCGGGCGAATTGTTCGCCGTTTGGGGAGGCGCGGGCTTCCTTGAGATCGCGGCTAACGGTGCTTCCGCCGCGCGTCTTCTCGATGCCGAGCGCGGTCAATTAGTGCGCGTCTCGCACCTCGCAGGTTGAGAAAAATCCTTGTGTTGCCAAGCCTCTCAAGTAGAGAGTTAGCGGCGGGTTCGGCTCACGCTAAAGGTTTTACGATGCAGATATTTTCCTCTCACCCGTCGCTTGTCACTTGTCACCCCTTTTGTTATCTTCAAGTCAACTTACATTGATTTCGACTTCAAGGATACCCAATCATGGAAAACATGAAGGAAGCTACTGCGCCTGCGACGGAGAAACCCCGGGAAACGAGCGCGCCTGCCACCGCCGGGGGCGGAGCAGGTTTGCGCGGCGTCGTGGCCGCGAGTTCGTCAATCGGCGATGTGGACGGCGAACGCGGCGTCCTCATCTATCAAGGTTATGACATTCATGATCTCGCCGAGCATTCGACCTTTGAAGAGTCCGTCTACTTGCTCTGGCACGGGCGTCTGCCGCAACAGGCGGAACTCGACGATTTCAAACGCGCCATCGGCGAACACTACGAGTTGCCGTCGGAAGTGCTTGACTTAATTCGCACGTTCCCGCGCGAAGCCGAGCCGATGGATATGCTGCGCACCGCCGTCTCCGCGCTCGACTTCTATGACAAAGAGTGTTGCGACATCTCGCGCGAGGGTGCGTTGCGCACGGCGACGCGGCTCACGGCGCAGTTTCCCGTCCTCGTCGCTGCCATCGAACGCATCCGCAACGGGAAGGAGCCGATTTCGGCGAAACCGGAACTCAACATTGCCACCAACTTCCTCTACATGCTCGCAGGCGAGATGCCTTCCGAGCGCGTGGCGCGCATCTTCGATATCTGTTTGATCCTGCACGCCGACCACGAATTGAACGCTTCGACCTTTACGGCGCGCGTCGTCGCGGGGACGCTGGCGGACGTGTACGGCGCGGTCACAGCGGCCATCGCCGCGCTCTCAGGCCCGCTTCACGGCGGCGCGAACACGAACGTGATGAAGATGCTGTTGCAGATCGGCGAAGTTGAGCGCGCCGAAGATTTTGTTAAAGATGCGCTGGCGCAGAAGAAGAAGATCATGGGCATCGGCCACGCCGTCTACAAGACGGAAGACCCGCGCGCCACGCACCTGCGCCGCTTCTCACAGGAGGTAGGCGAGACCAAAGGCGAAACGAAGTGGTACGAGATTTCGCGTAAAATCGAAGAATACATCCATCGCGAAAAAGGTATGTACCCGAACGTCGATTTCTACTCGGCTTCGACTTACTACATGATGGGCATCCCGCTCGAACTCTACACGCCCATCTTCGCCGTCTCACGCATCAGCGGTTGGACAGGGCATATCCTCGAACAGTACGCCAATAACAAGCTCATTCGCCCGCGCGCCGAATACATCGGCCCGCGCGATTTGCAGTACGTGCCGATTAACGAGAGATGAACAACTGATGGGTGATGAGTTAAAGCATTTATCTTTAACTCATCACCCATCACTCATCACCTATCACTTCTTTGGGCCTCTCACCATCTGTAAATTCCTTTAATTCTTCGTCGGCTCTGAGCAGCCGCGTCTTCCAGATAAAAATCGTCGAGATGACGAGAGCGACGGTGCAGGCCGCGCCGCCTTCGATGCCGTACGCGCCGCCGGTGAGCCACGCGGGGCCAGTGTCGGCGGCGCGCAGGAGCGGCGCGCGGGTGAAACTCGTGATGCCGCTGACGGGCAGACCGAGCACCGCGCCCATCGCCCAATTCCAGGCCCAGTGCAAACCGAGCGGAAACCACAGGCTGCGGGTGCGCAGGTAGGCGACGGCGAGCCAGAAGCCCGCGAGCGTCGTGTTGATGAAGGTGAAGCCCCACGCCACGTTCGGATTGTCGAGATGAACGTAGGCGAAGAGCACGGAGGACGGGATGATGGCGACGAGAAAGGGAAGCGCACGCATCATCGTCTGCAACGGGTAGCCGCGAAACAGAACTTCTTCCGCCGCCGCCGCGATGACGAAGATGACGGCGGAACCGAAAAACGTCTTGACGAACGCCCGGCTCAAACCCGCCGGGGCGAAACTGAATTGAAATCCTCCGCAAACCGTGACGAGGAGCGCAGCCAGCGCGAGCGACAGCACGCCGAGCACAGTGCCCCACAGGAGATCGCGCAGCCAGCCACGATGCCGCGCCCATCCGAGCGCACGCAGTGGCAAATCTTCAAACCATCGCCCGCAGCCCCACCCGACGACGAGCGCAGTCGTAAACAACACGAAGGCTTGCACGAAGTAACCAAATGTCCCCGCCAGTCTTTGATTCGGGTTGGAGGTGTTCAGGAGATAAAGCGCGCCGTAAATAGTCGTGAAGGCCGCGCCCAGCACGGTGTAGTAGACGGCGCAGAAGATGATCAGCCGCCAACCGCTGCGCAGGCGGTCTTGGCTATTGAGAAAAATATCGAGTGGGGTCATGGATGCAAAGTGTCCGGGCGGGTTGATTGGCATGTGGTCGCCGCCGATTGTAACTGAAAGTCCCCGCTCAGTGTGAGCAGGGTCTATTCGTTCAACGCGGGTCAACTTTGAGCAAACCAAGAATGCCTTCGCGGTTTTGATAAGCCTTGTTCAGTTCGACAAACGTTTTGTCTTTCTCACCGAGCGTTGCGTGAAATGTTGCGCCATTATACGGCGTTAAATTAGCCAGTCGGGGTTCGCCGGTCACCGCGCGCAAGCATCCTTGCCATCCGCCTGCGGACTTGGAGAGATCGCCGGGTGTCAGTCGCCAGCCGGCAAGGTTGATTTTGGGCTTGACCCCGGCGCTTGAAGCGTTCTTTGCCGCGCGGCTTCGTACAACACGACGGCGAGGGCGACCGCGACGTTGAGGCTTTCGACGGGCGGCTGCATCGGGATGCGGATTCGTTCATCCGCAAGTTGAATTTCTCTCTCTGTCAATCCACCGGCCTCCGCGCCCATGATGACAGCGTGCGCGCCAGTCCATGCAACATCGGTGTGCGTTTGCGTCGCCGCGAGATCGGCGCTGACGGTGCATACGCCGCGCTCGCGACACCATGACAAGACATCATCAAACTTCGCGTGCGTCCACAACGGCAGACGAAAACTCGACCCCATCGCGCCCCGCAATGCCTTCGGCGAGAGCAGATCGGTAGTGCCTTCGGTCGCCACCACGCCCGTCGCGCCCACGGCTTCGGCCACGCGCACCATCGCGCCCGCGTTCGCCGGGTTGTTGATGCGATGCAGGATGACGATGAGCGGGTCTTGCCGGAACGACGCTTCAAACGCCGGGCGATCAGTTGCCGGTCTGCGCGCGAGCACGACGGTCCCTTGCGGCGTTTTAGTGTCGGTCAGCGACGCAAAGATGTTTTCACTGATGATTGTGCAGCGCGAACCATTGCGCTTGAGTTGGGCCAGCAGCGCGACGGCTCGCTCGTCCTGTGCGAACTTCTCCGTGTAGAGCGCTTCTTCACAGGCGAGACGCGAGCGCACCGCTTCTTCGCACAGGCGCAGTCCCTCGACGAAAATTAATTCCTTCGACAAGCCTTTGCTCACAGCACGAGCGTGCTGGATGAGGGGATTGTAGCGGCTCGTGATCATCAATGACGGCTTCCGATGTATGATTGATTCTTTCCGCAGAGAAGGTGGGGGGAAATGGAAAAACGTGTGGTCGTAGCGGTGGATGAGATTTTCTTCGCGGCGAAGATTCGCACGGCGGCGGAGCATCTCGGCATCGAAATCGTGTTCCCTCGTAGCCTTGAGAGCTTGATCGAGTCGGCCATCCAAAGCGCGCCCGCGCTCGTCATCGTTGACCTACATTTGCAGCGGTACGATCCGTTTCTCATTGCGCTCGATTTGAAAGCGAACGAGGCCTTGCGCGAGATACCGCTTGTCGGCTTCTTTTCGCATGTCCAGACCGAACTGCACGGGCGAGCCGTCGCCGCCGGCTTCGACCGTGTCATGCCTCGCTCGGCCTTCAGCAAACGACTGCCGGAAATTTTACAAGGACAGCTATAAGCTTAGGACTTACGCAGCGGGACGAAGAATCAACAACTTAGGGAAAGTCGTGATTTCGTTAAGTCCTTGATTTGCAACAGCGACCTGTTTCAACTGCGTAAGTCCTAAGATGAACTTTCGTCAACTCACTGGGGCGGGCGCGATGACTTCGTGAATGGCGCGCACTTCCGTGACGAGTTGCTCATATTGTTCGAGCGTGAGCGCCTGCGCGCCGTCCGAGAGCGCGCGTTCCGGTTGGTCGTGGACTTCGATGATCAACCCGTCGGCTCCGGTGGCGACGCCCGCGCGGGCGAGCGGCGTGACCATATAGTTCTTGCCCGTACCGTGCGACGGATCGATGACGACGGGCAGGTGTGAGACGCGGCGCACAGCCGGGATGGCCGCGAGGTCGAGCGTGTTGCGCGTGTGCTGCGCGAAGGTGCGCACGCCGCGCTCGCAGAGGATGACGTTGTAATTGCCTTCGGCCATGATGTATTCGGCGGCCAGCAGCCACTCATCGAGCGTGGCGGCGAGTCCGCGTTTGAGCAGCACGGGCAGCGGCGAGCGTCCGGCGCGGCGCAGCAGCGAGAAGTTCTGCATGTTGCGTGCGCCGAGTTGAATCACGTCGCCGTAGCGTTCGACCAGATCGACGCCGCGTTCGTCCATCGCTTCCGTCACGATCTTCAACCCGTAGGCTTCGCGCACGTCCGCGAGAATCTTCAAGCCTTCCTCGCCGAGACCTTGAAACGCATAAGGCGAAGTGCGTGGCTTGAACGCGCCGCCGCGAAAGAAACGCGCGCCGCTGCGCCGCACAGTTTCGGCAATCGCAAAAGCCTGCGCGCGGCTCTCGATGGCGCATGGCCCGGCGATAAGCGCCAGTTCGTCGCCGCCGACACATGCATCGCCGACCCTCACGATAGTCTTTTCCGGCTTCAGATCAAGCGAAATTAATTTGTAAGGTTTGGTGACGCGAATCGCCTCGGCCACGCCGGGAAGCGTCTCGAAGCGCGTGGCTTCGACCGCGCCGTTGTTGCCAGTGATCCCGATGGCCGTGCGGTTCGCTCCGGGCAAAGGGTGTGCTCGCAAACCAAGGTCCGTGACGACGCGCACCACCTCTTCGACATCACGCTCGGTCGCGTCGGCTTTCATAACGATCAGCATAAAAATCTCCTCGGTGACGGATGACAAACGACAAGTCGCAAGTTAGACGAGAGACGCTTAAAAATTCCTGTCGCGTCACCTTCCTGTTTCTGACTATAGCTAACTTTCACTTCAGCGTAAAAGTATGAAGAGTCTGAAACGATTGGGTCCGGAGCGCGGGCGACTCTTTACCGGGCTTTCGCTCCAGTTTACATTCTTTCGGGCACAGCGATGCCGAGCGTCGCCAGCGCGGTCGTCAGTTGCCGCCGGACCAGATCGGCGATTTGGATGAGCACGGCGCGGCGCATCTCATTCTCTTCCGCGATGATCCGGTGGCGGTGATAGAACAAATTAAAAGCCTTGGCGAGTTGGAAGGTGTACTTCGCCAAGTAAGCGGGTTCGGCCTGCGCGGCGGCCTGCGCCGTTGTTTCGTCCAGCCGCGCCGCCAGCGTGAATATCGACCAAAGTTCGTCTCCCGCCTCGCCCGCCAGTATCTCACGCACCTCTGCGGCGCGCGCCGCATCTTCTGTCAATTCGCCGGTGAATGCTTGCGCCCGCGCCAAACTCGCCTCATCCAATTTGCGAAAAATAGAGTTGGCGCGCACCGCCGCATACTGGCAATACGGGCCGGTCTCGCCCTCGAAGGAGAGCGCCTCTTTGAAATCGAAAGCGATCACCGAGTTGCGCGTCCACTTCAATAAGAAGTAGCGCAACGCGCCGGTGGCAATCGTGCGCGCGGTTTCCATCTTCTCCGCCGCAGATAGTTCCGCGTGTCGCGCCTCGACTTCCGTGAGCGCGTTCGCCTCAAGTCGGTCGATGAGATCGTCGCCCTTCACGCCGAGACCTTTGCGCCCGCTCATTTCGATGTGCGGGCGGGCGCGGTCTTCGGGACTCAACTCGATGCCGAGTTCTTGGCACGCCGCCGGGGAGAGAGCGACCATTTCGTAAGACAGATGAACGCTCGGTTCGCTGCCGAGTCCGGGGACGACGGCCTGCACGCCTCGTTTCACCACGTCCTGCGTATAGGATTGGCGCGAGTCGATGACGTTATAGACGACGCTTGCGCCGCCGAACCTGGGCGGCTGCACATCTTGCATCGGCACATCGCGCGGCTCCTCATCGCTTGGCGGCGTGCTCGTCGTGATCCAGACGGTGTCGCCGTTCTGGTAAGTGCGGAAGCGTTGATAGTAGAAGTCGAGACCGAGTTCGCCGAGTTTCCAGAGTTGATAGGCGATGTCTTTGCCCGCGTAGGTGACGGTTCCGTTGGACCGGACGATGATCTTGTCGGCGTCGTGCTCAAGCGTGCCGGTGTGAGAGTCGGCGGGCATCACCCAGCAATTGGCGTTGCGGCCTTCGCTCTCGAAGCGGATCGCGCCGGTTTCTTTCAAGCGCGCGAAGGCGCGATCCCAGAAACGCAGATGGAGAATTTCCGATTCGCGCGGCAACACGTCATAGCGAATGCCGAGCCGCTCCATCGTGTTGAGATGGCACTCGACGATCCGCGTCGCCACGTAGTCGGCTAATTCGGCAATCGAATTATCGCCCGCTTCGATGGCGTGCAAGGTCTCGCTCCGCAATTTGAGCAACTCCAAGTCTTCTTTGGCTTCCGCATCGCCGTGGCGATAGAAGATGCCGATGCGCGCATACAAGTCCCAGCAGTAATAATCGAAGGGTCTTTCTTCGGTTAGTGAATCGTCGAGGCGGCGCACATCTTCGAGCGTCATTTGTTCGATATGCATAAAACCGACCACAACATCCGCGACCTGCACGCCCGTGTTGTCGATGTAGTTCTGTACTTCAACCGGGACGCCGGTGGCGCGCAGAATACGCACAAACGTGTCGCCGAGCACGCCGTTGCGCAGATGGCCGATGTGCGCCGCTTTGTTCGGGTTGATGTTCGTGTGTTCGACGATGACTTTCGCCGATTGGCCGGGTGCAACTTCAGGCTGTCCGATTTCGGCGGCGGGCGATGCGACGAGAGGTGGCGCGACGAGATGTTGTAAGAGCAACGCGCGATCATAAAAGACGTTGAGATAGCCCGCGCCCGCCACCTCGACGCGCTCGACACCCGCTTGCGCTTCCAACGCCCCTTTCAATTCCTCGGCGATGGCGCGCGGGTTGGCCTTCTGCCCCGTCTCCTGCTTGAGTCGCTTCGCCACTTCAAACGCGACGGGAAAAGCCACATCGCCCAACTCCACGCGCGGCGGTAGTTCGCCGTTCACCACGGGAAACGAAACGAATTTCTCTTCTATCGTGCGCTGCACGCACACGCTTAATCTTTTTTGCAGTTCGAGCAGATTCAATGATGCGTGTTTCCTTCAATCTAATGGGTACGAAAGCGGCGGCCAAGTCGCCTTTGTTCAATTATCATCGTCGCGTGAAAAGAGAGAAGTATAGCGCAGCGTCAAGACGGAGGCTAACCGCGCCGAAACCTCGCTGCTTGACACTTCGTCGGTCGGCTCTGCTACCATCGCCGCTTAATTTCGATGGCGGCACGAAAGCGAACGAGTTTCGCGCAAAGCGTAGCGCATGCGAATCTGCTGCCTTAACTGGAAATCCGATGCGGACACTCTATTTCGGTTGTTTTGCCGGAGCGAGCGGCGACATGATCCTCGGCGCACTCGTCGCCGCCGGGGTGGATTCACGCGTCTTGCAGGAACAACTCGAATTGCTCGATCTGGCCGGGTTCGCCGTCACGTTCGAGACGGTAGAGCGTGCGGGCATCAGCGCGACGCACGCGCGTGTGTGTGTCGCGGACGAACAACCACACCGGCACCTGGACGAGATTCTCAAGATCATCGAACGTTCGCGTCTCGGCCTATCCGTCAAGACTCGCGCCGCCCGCATCTTTTCGCGACTTGGCGAGGCGGAAGCGCGCGTCCATAACGTGCCCGTCGAGCGGATTCATTTTCATGAAGTCGGCGCGTTGGATGCGATCATTGATGTTGTGGGCGCGTGCATCGGCTTCGAGTTGCTCGGTATTGATCGCTTCATTTCGTCGCCGCTGCATGTCGGGAGCGGCATGGTCAAAATGGCGCACGGGCGTTTCCCCGTGCCGCCGCCCGCCGTCGTCGAACTGCTGAAAAACGCTCCTGTCTACTCCACGGACATCGACGGGGAACTCGTGACGCCGACCGGCGCGGCCATCATCTCGACAGTATGTGATGAATACGGCGCGATGCCACTGATGCGCCTCACGGCGAGCGGCCACGGCGCGGGCACGCGCCAGTATCAGGATTTTCCCAACGTGCTGCGCGTGCTTGTCGGCGAGACGCAGGGGGCGCACGAAAAACTTTTGATGATTGAGACGAATCTGGACGACGCGTCGCCGCAGATCATCGGGCATGTGATGGAGCGCGCGTTCGCCCTGGGCGCGCTCGATTGTTTTTTTACTGCCGTGCAGATGAAGAAGAATCGACCGGGCGTGCTCATCTCGATTTTGTGCCGCCACGGCGACCGCGATGCGTTGCGGCAACTGCTCTTTGACGAAACCACGACGCTCGGTGTGAGGAGTTATGAAGTGGAGCGTGACGCGCTTGAGCGCGAGTTCGTGAAGGTGGAGACGGAGTTCGGCGCGATCAATGTTAAGGTGGCGCTGAAGGGCGGAAGCGTGTGCAAAGTCGCGCCGGAGTATGAAGATTGCCGCGCGGCGGCAGAGAGCGCCGAAGTTCCGCTGCGTGAGGTGGAATGGGCGGCGCGGAAGGCATATTTTGAAGCGGCGGATGAACAGGGAAAGAGATGAAAACGAACGAAGTTGATCTGGGAAAGATCAGTGCAGGCGTCAGACTCATTCTGGAAGGAATCGGCGAAGACCCGGAACGCGCGGGTTTACAGCGCACTCCGCAACGCGTCGCGGAGATGTACGCGGAGTTGACCGCCGGGATGCGCGAAGACCCGCATGCGCATGTCACGCCATTGCCCGGCGACTCGCACAATGAATTGGTCATCGTCAAAGATATTCACATCGCTTCGATCTGCGAGCATCATCTCGCGCCGTTCGTCGGGCGCTGCCACATCGCTTATATTCCGAAAGGCGGGCGCATCCTCGGCCTCTCGAAACTGGCGCGTCTGTCCGACACCTTCGCGCGCCGCTTGCAGGTGCAGGAGCGTCTGACTTCCGAAATCGCCGACACCATCTTCGACGGCCTCGACGCGCTCGGCGTGATGGTCGTCATCGAAGCCGAACACACTTGCATGACGCTGCGCGGTGTTAAGAAACCCGGCGCGCTCACGATCACTTCGGCCATTCGCGGCGCGTTTCGCAAAGACCCGCGCACGCGCGCCGAAGCTATGTCGCTGATTCGAGGCGGCAACTCGTAAGGTGGTAAATAGTGAAAAGTAAATGATAAATGAATAAGATTTGTCTGTTGCCGTTTACCATTCACCATCCACAATTCACCAATGATGACATCTTCTTACATCACGACACCGATTTATTACGCGAACAGCCTGCCGCATCTGGGGCACCTCTATACGACGCTGGTGGCCGATTGTGTGACGCGCTCCCGGCGGCAGCGCGGCGCAGAAACTTTTTTTCTGACGGGCACGGATGAGCATGGCATCAACGTGCAACGTGCCGCCGGGCGCAACGGGCGCACGCCCAAAGAGCACGTCGATTACATCGTCGGCGAGTTGCAGCGTAGTTTCGCGGCCTTCCATCTCGACCACGCGCATGGCGGCTACGACATCTTCATGCGAACGACCGAGCCGTTTCACTACGAAGCCGTCGCCAAATTCTGGTGGCAGGTGGCGCAGGCCCGAACACCGAAAGGCCGTGAAGCGATTTACAAAGGCCACTATGAAGGCTGGTTTTGTGCGCCGTGCGCCACGTTCAAAACCGAGGATGAATACGCACAGCCGCCGCGCGAAGGCGATGCGCCGCTGTGTTTGATTCACGAAACCCCGCTCGACCGCGTCGCCGAAGAAAGTTATTTCTTTCGGCTCTCGGATTACGACGAAGCGTTGCTCGCGCTCTACGAATCGCGGCCTGATTTCGTCCGGCCCGAAGCGCGGCGCAACGAGGTCGTTAGTTTTGTCAAAAGCGGGCTGCAAGACCTCTGCGTCAGTCGTCTCAAAAGTTCGGTGAGTTGGGCGATCCCGGTGCCCGATGATCCGGCGCACACGATCTACATCTGGTTGGACGCGCTGACGAACTATATCACTGCCCTCGGCTGGGGCAGCGCGCAGGGCGAACGCGATAAAGGCTTCGATAAATTTTGGCCGGGCGTGCATCTCATCGGCAAAGATATTCTTCGGCAGCATGCGATCTACTGGCCTGCGTTTCTGCTGGCCGCTAGTATCGAACAGCCTGTCGGGATCATTGCACATGGGACGTGGCTCGATCATGCCGGGCGCAAAATGTCGAAGACGCTCGGCAATTCGATTGAGTTGCCAATTCTGCGCCGTCATTTTGCACCGGACATCGTGCGCTATTTTTGTCTGCGCGAGATGGCTTTCGGACAGGACAGCAAGTTCGGTTATGAAGCCTTGATCGACCGCACGAACAGCGATCTCGCCGGCGGCCTCGGCAATTTGTCGAGCCGCACTCTGACGATGATCGAGCGGTATTGCGATGGAGCGATCCCCGCGCTGGACATCGACGAGGAAAAGCGTTTGCAGGCCAAGCGCGCGGGCGTGGATACGGACGGGCAGGAACTCGCCACCGCGCTCGAACACGCACGCGATTCCTTCATGCAGCACTTCGATGATTATGCTTTCCACCGCGCGCTCGAAGTGGCATGGAGCGTGGTAGCCCGCGCCGACAAGATGATCTCCGACGCGAAGCCGTGGGAACTGGCGAAAGATGCGTCGCAAAGGCAGACGCTCAACGCCGTTCTCTATCGCGCCGCCGAAACTTTGCGCTGGCTCGCCGTCCTACTGCATCCCGTGATGCCCGATGCGACGCGCGCCATCTGGCAACAACTCGGACAAACTGAAGACGTTGCCGCATTTGATCCGACACAACTCAAATGGGGAGGAACGCCGGCGGGGACGCGCATCGACACAGTCGCGCCGGTCTTCCCGCGGCTTGATAAAGTAAAAATTATGGCTGAGATAGAAAAAGAGAATCAGGAAAAAACGACTGCTCAAAGGGCGGCAGGTGCGTTGTCGGCGGGCACGCACACGACGGAAGCCGAAGCGGTGCCCGGTTCAACGGGCGCGGCGAAGCCGGAGCCGCCGCAGCGCGGGGCGACGGAAGCCGATGCCGTCCCGGGGGAGCAAAAGGGTGCGCCGGAGGGCA
>JBPCIP010000169.1:0-13555 GCA_051006195.1 Pyrinomonadaceae bacterium | reverse complement strand
CCGCTCGTTCTGTCCTGTCGTATGCGACCAAATCATTCGGACGCTCCTCGACTTCTGGGTCGGGGTTGTTCATCGGGCAACGCAGCGCCGCCGCCTGATGCCAGCCCGTGCAATTCAACTGCGCGTCGCGCGGCGCGCTGACCTGTCTTGCCCCATTCATCATGAAAATCCGGCGCGCTCACGCGCGAGCTTGCTCGTCAAACTCTGATTGATCAAAAGGCAAACAACGGACAACTGGCGACGAACAACTGACGCTCGCCCTATTCGTTGGAAAAACTTTTCATTACGTTGTCGATCCAACCGCCGCTTCTGGCGTCACTCGTCAGCTGTTCCAATTCGTTTTTGTCGAGCCAGACGCCGCCGCATTGCCCGCAGCGATCTATCACAATCGATCCCTTTGTCTCTTCCGTCAGCGCGCCGTGACCGAGCGGGCACTGTCTGCCCCCGGCCAACCCTTTGGCTGCCGCTTCCGCCGCCAGTTGCTCGCGCAACTTGTCGAGCGTCTCGCGGTCCTTGCGCCGGATATACTCATTTTCGAGTGCCTTGCGTCGTTCGTCAAAAATTTCTGACATAATTTCCCCTCTCTTCCGGGTAGTGATCGAATAGTTATCGCGCACGGCGAGACGCCCACACTTTTCGAGAGAACCGCCGCACGCATAGAGAATTTTGAACTCCATTGTAATAACAGAAAATGATACGCGCACGCCAGAACCGAAGGCAAAAGTGAAGCGGCAAAAATGAACTCAGCGTCCCGCGTCCGTCGCCTTCGTGTCTCCTCTCGCCACTTAACCTCTTTACTTTTCCCGGCGCTTGCTCCGCTTCAGGCCAGCGCATATGCTCTAAACCGGAACTTACTACATTGGGACAGAGGGAAAACATGAACCACGCGCATCACACGAATCCACACCAAACAAACCACGCGAAAGTTGAGTCCTGTTTCGTGTCGTGTCGTGTGAATTCGTGATTAGTCTTTTTACCCGTGTCCCAATCTCGTCAGGGCTGATTTGGCATCCCCGGTTTGGCTTTTTCCAACTCAAGCGGAAATTTTTCAGGAGACCCGGCTCATGGCACTCAGCCCGCGCACACGCGTCCTGCTTCTGGCGACATTAGTTTTTTTGGCGTTGACCGCGCTGCTCTGGTATCTCAGCAGCAAATCGCGCCCCACGCCCGTCACGCCGATCACGCCGCCCGCGAGCAGTGAAGCGCCGCCCGTGACAAAGGACGGAGGCGGTGTTGCCGTTGCCTCCCCCACGCTCCAACCGGAGACCACGCCGCCGCTGCCAACTTCACCGCCACCGATCCTGCCGCCCGCCGGCAACAACGCGCCGCCATTGTCATCTTCGCCCGCCTCTCCAAATGCGCAGACGCCGGGCGGAGCGCAGACCAATGCGCCGCTTTTAATTCCGGTGGCCGGAGTGGAGCCGGAACAGTTGCAGGACACTTTCACGCAGTCGCGCAGCGAAGGACGCACGCACAACGCCATCGACATCATCGCCGCGCGCGGCACGCCGATCATCGCCGCCGCCGCCGGTCAAATCGTCAAACTCTTCCAGAGCGAGCGCGGCGGCATCACCATCTATCAACTCGGCACTGACAATCGCACCGTCTACTACTACGCGCACCTCGAACGCTACGTCGACGGCCTCGCCGAAAACCGCTTCGTGCGGCGCGGCGAAACTATCGGCTACCTCGGCGACAGCGGCAACTCGGGCGCGGGTAACTATCACCTCCATTTTTCCATCTGGCTCGTCACCGACCCCAAACGCTACTGGGACGGCGAGAACATCAATCCCTACCCGCTTCTCGCCAAAACGATGAAGTGAAAGTGGTCAGTTGCGCATGGTCAATCGCCCTTTGTCTTGTGATTCATGCGACAACGAAATTGGAGATGAATCGAACAACTGACGACGGGCAATTGACGACGCACAGCTTTTCAATCGTTTCCTTTTCATGCCTCGACCGTCCGTTTATGGTGCGAGGCGTCGTGGGCAGCGGGCCGGGAATCTCAGTTATTAACCGGATTAAGTTCAGGGAACAAGTGTTGCTCTCAAACCTGAGGATGCATAGAAGTTGCGCGTCAGCGCATGGCGCAACTCAGCGGGCACGTCAAAGGCTTTTATTTGCAGAGGAGCTAAAGTTATATGAAACAAGGGTGGCGTATCGCGGGCGGGAGTATCTTTTCGTTCGCTCTTTTCATTCTCGGCGGATGCCAGCCCGCCACGGTCTCAAACATTAACACGGCGGCGCCGACAAACGCCGGAGCGCCGACGCCCGCGCTGAGCGCGACCCCCGCAGCGAAGACGACGACAACGAGCGCGAACAACCTGCCGGTAACGCTGCCGGTGCTCGATGCTCTGTTCGCGGATGAGAAATTCGCCACAGACTTGAAGTCGCAAATGCAGCTGACGGACGAAGAGATCAAGCGTCTGCGCACGGTCGCGCGGGAAGAGACGGCGAGTTTGCGTGAGACGGAGACGGGCGAGCACAGCGGCACGACGACCGCCGCTGCTGCCCGCGCCGGCGAGAAGATGAAAGACGTGCTCGGCGACGAGCGGGCGACGCGCTTCTCCGAGTTTGTGCGCGCCCGCTGGGCGAGCGGCGACGAGAGCGGTGTGGGAACGGCGGGTGCATCGGGCGCAGTCGCCACATCAGGCGCGGTCGCCAACACCACGACGATGCCCAACGCCGTGCCGACGGACACACGCATCGTCGTCAACGCGCCCGCCTACCGCATGGACGTGTTTGAGCGAGGCCAACTCGTCAAAACTTACAAGATCGGCATCGGCTACCCGGAGTTCCCGTTGCCCACCGGACTGCGCACAGCGCGCTCGCTCATCTTCAATCCGACGTGGACGCCGCCTGATGAACCGTGGGTTGAATCGCCGAACAGCAAAGTCAAAGTCGGCGAAAAGGTGGCGGCGGGCAGTCCCTTGAACCCGCTTGGTCCCATCAAGATTCCCATCGGTTTGCCCTCGCTCATTCACGGCGGCAAGTCACAGGCGAAACTCGGTGGCTTCGCCTCGCACGGCTGCGTCGGTTTGACCAATCAACAAGTGCAGGATGTGGCACGCCTGATGGCGCAAATCGGCGGAGCGCAGTTGACCGAAGCGGACATGGCGACCTATGCGAAGAACCGCACCGAGACGAAAGAGATCAAACTGGAGACGCCCGTCGCGGTCGAACTGCGCTATGAAACCATCGTCGTCGAAGACGGGAAACTGCACATCTATCGCGACGTGTATGATCGCGGTGAGAACACGGAAGAAAATTTGCGAGCTGTGCTACAGGCGAACGGCGTCTCGCTCGATGATCTCAGCGAAGCGGAGCGGGCAAAGGTCTTGACCGCGCTCAAGCAGATGGCGCGCGATGCGACGGGCAACCCGGCGGACGGCCAGCCGGACGCCTCACCTTCACCGACGCCGGCCAGCGCAAACAAGAACGCAAAGAAGACGACTGAGGCCGCCGTAGAGGGCAAAGTCACGCGCACCATCAAAGGTCAGAAAGAGATTGTCATCGAGATCGCCGCGCTCAAAGGCAAAGGCTATCCCGCTCCCGTGGCTTTTGATACGGGCGGCGGCAGCGCGGTTAAGAAGAGTGCGGTCGGGGCGACGGCGAAAAAGAGCCGTTGAAGTTTCCGTTGACTTTTAAGCTGAGTCTTGAGTTCTATGGATTTTTAAGGCGCAGAGCCAGAGCGAAAGATGAGAGAGGGCGCAGAGAAGAAAGTTTCTTTGCGCCCTCTCCCATCTCTTCCTCACCGCGTCCTCTGCGTCGAATAGCTCATCTCGCCAGCGCAAGAGTCGTTAATGAAACCGCGCAACGCTTCGTAGTAAGCCGCGCCGCCGACCGTATCCGTCAGATTGTGCGACGCGCCTTTGACTTCATAAAACTGCTTCGGCGTGCGCGCCGCCTCGAACAGCCGACGCCCCATGCGGTAAGGAATGATCTCGTCGGCCTGACTGTGGATGAAAAGCTTCGGGCAATTGACGCCGCCGATCTTCGAGAGCGAATCCATCTTCGTGCGAATGATGAAGCGCGGGACGAACGGCAACACCTCCGCCGCCATCTCCGCAATCGAAGTGAAACTCGACTGCACCACGAGGCCGCACGCGCCCACCTTGCTCGCCAACTCAATCGCCACCGCGCCGCCGAGCGATTCGCCGAAGATGACGATTTTGTTTGCGCCCGTCGCGCGCTTCAAGGTCAGATGCTCCCATGCCGCGTGCGCGTCCCGGTACAAACCCTGCTCGGACGGGCGACCCTCGCTTTTGCCGTAGCCGCGATAGTCGATGATGAAGACATTGACGGGAAGTTTCACCAACTCGTCGATAATCTCAAAGCGATGCGAGATGTTGCCCGCGTTGCCGTGAAGGAAGAGCAGCGTCGCATCGGCTCGGACGGCTTCGAGCGCGCCGCCGCGTTTACGCAGGTGCGGGGTGCAATACCAACCGTGGAGTCGCACGCCGTCTGCCGCCGCGAGTTGCACGTCCTCGACGTGAGCAACGATCTGTCCCTCGCGCGCCGGCGGCTGTTCCCGCTCCCATCTGCCCGCCGGATACTTCGACGGAAAGTAAATAAAACTGCCCTCAAACAACATCACATACCCCACCAGACACACGCACAGCAGCACAAGGATGCGCGCCATGCGCCACCCGAAATCCTTATTGGCCCAAAAATTTGCGACGAACTTTTTCAACATGCGTTTCTCGTCCGTGCAAGGAGATTAAACGCCGACCATGCTCAAAGTTGCACTTACAAGTTGAATCCGCGAGATTACTTTGAGTGAGACGTTTTAGAAGTCAAACTCGCCGCGCCGAATGACAGCGGCGAGTTGTTGAATATCGGGCGAGAGCGGGCGGTCGCGCGTGAGGCGCGGGGCGTGGGCGCGGACGAGTTCGTAGGCGCGGCGGACACCGTGGCCGGGTTTGAGCGGGGCGCGATATTCGAGTCCTTCGGCGGCGGCGAGCAGTTCGATGGCGAGGACGTGTTCGGCATTCTCAACTATGGCGCGCAGTTTCGTCGCGGCGGTCATGCCCATCGAGACGTGGTCTTCTTTGCCCCCGGAGGTCGGCAGATTGTCCGTCGTCGCCGGATGCGCGAGCACCTTCATTTCGTTCAAGAGCGCGACCGCCGTCACATGCGCGATCATGAAACCGGAAGACGTGCCCGGATGCGCGGTGAGAAACGCGGGCAGTCCCTCGTTCATGTCGGGATTGATGAGCCGTTCGATGCGGCGTTCGCTCATGTTCATCAAATGAACGAGGGCGATGGCGGCATAGTCGAAACAGAGCGCGAGCGGCGCGCCGTGAAAATTCCCGCCGGAGACCACTTCATTCGTCTCGACGAAGACGAGCGGGTTGTCGGTGGCGCTGCCGGTCTCGATTTCGATAGCAGTGCGGGCGTGTCGAAA
Organism: Pyrinomonadaceae bacterium; assembly: GCA_051006195.1. Lineage (GTDB taxonomy): Bacteria > Acidobacteriota > Blastocatellia > Pyrinomonadales > Pyrinomonadaceae > JAIVJZ01. The sequence goes on along the minus strand of JBPCIP010000169.1, from coordinate 8,148 downwards.
ACAGTCGCGCGCCGCGCCGTGGACCTGGGGCATGCAGCGCAGCGAGTAAGCGTCTTGCACGCGCGGATCATTTTCGAGATGAGAGTCTCTAATCTCGCTCTCGCGCAGAAGTCCGCGCAGGTGCGCGGCGGCGACAGTCTGGCCGGGATGCGGGCGGGCGCGGTGGATGCGTTCGTCAAAAGCGGCGGGCGTGCCGCGCAGGGCTTCGAGCGACATCGCGCCCGCGATGTCCGCCGCATGGGCGAGTTGTTCGGCGCGACGCATCGCCAGCGCCCCGACGGCGGTCAGAGCCTGCGTGCCGTTCAAGAGCGCGAGACCTTCTTTCGCCTCAAGCGCGAGCGGCGTGATCCGGGCGCGCCGCAAGCCTTCCGCGCTCGCCATCCTTTCGCCCCCGTAAAAAACTTCGCCTTCGCCAATGCACGCGAGCGCGAGATGCGCGAGCGGCGCGAGATCGCCGCTCGCACCGACCGAACCCTTTTCCGGCACAACGGGCACGACGCCCCGCTCCAGCATCTCAAGCAACATCTCAACGACCAGAGGGCGCGCGCCGCTATAGCCAAGCGCGAGGACGTTGGCGCGCAGGAGCATCATCGCGCGCGTCTCTTCGAGCGAGAGCGCGGGGCCGACGCCGCACGCATGGCTCCGCACGAGATTCAACTGCAACTCGCGCAACCGGGCGTGCGGAATCGAATAATCCGACAACTTCCCGAAGCCCGTGTTGACGCCGTAGACCACGCGCCCCTCGGCCACGATTTGTTCGATCAACTGTCGCGCCGCCGCGAGCGACACGCGCGCCGCTGCCGCGAGCGACACGCGCTCATCCCCGCGCGCCACGCTCGCGATCTGTTCGAGGGAAAGCGACTGTCCGTTCAGTTCGATCATAGATGATAGGTGATGAGTGATGAGTGATAGGTGAAAACGTTTCTCTCATCACCCATCACTATCACCGCTTTAGGTCAGCGTTTCTTCTTCAACCGGCTCGTGGTCCGACGGGCGCAGGTCGCCTGTGTCCGGCCTCTTCCATTCGCCGCTATGCCCGGCGGTGAGACTGCCGGTGCCGGGACGAGTTGTGCGGGTGCGCTGGCGGGCGCGCTTGGTGCGGCGTTCGGTGGCGCTGCGGCGTTGCGCGGCGCGCGAGATGCTGGTCGTCATGCTGCGGATCGGGTGAAAGGGAAATTCGTGTTGCGGCAGCACCTCGCCCGTCGCTTCGCGCAGGCGCACGGTGGCGAAAGCGAAGAGAAGGACGATGGCGTTGAAAATAATGCCGAGCATGAACATGAATTCGCCGGGCAAGCTGCCAATCGCCGCGCGCTGGAGAAACATGTCGAAGCCGCGCGCCGGGAACGGGTGGAGATAGACTTTCAAGTTCCAACTCAGCGCGAGCAGCGCGAAAATCCAGAGATAGTTGCGGCGCAGGCGTCGCCCGACGGCTTCCCACTCGCTGATCGTAAAATGCGGCGTGCGCATGTCCGCCGCGAGATGCTCGGCCCACTCGTAGTCGCCGGTGTTGTTTGGCGAGAGCATCTGCGCGAAGTAGCCCGTCTCCAACACGCGCACGCGGCTCGCCCAGATTTCGTAATAGCGATAACGGCGCGCTTCCATGAAGAGGAAAAAGGCGACGAGGATCGAGTTGATCGGGATGACAAAGTGGGGGTTCTCGGCGGAACTGAAGGCAAAGGAGAGCGTCGCGCCCGCCGTGAGCACCGCCCAGTTCGTAGTCGTGTCGAGCCGGTTGCGCCAGGTGTTGGAGCGTTGTACTTCGCCGCGATAAAAGTGAACCATCGCCGTGTTGAATTCGGCGGACGATATCTTGCGACCGAGCAGAGTTAAAGAGTCGGGCGTTTTGTCAGGCGTGGGAGCAACTTCTTTTGCCGGCGCGACGGGGATGCGGAAACTGCCTGTCACGGGGCGTTCGCCGCCGGCGAGTGGGCCGGTCGGTGTTCTGGGGCGAATCTCGGATTTCATCGTATCGGTTAGGTCAGCTTCCCGGTCGGTGCGCGGTTTTTGGCAGCGGCCTGCCGGGATGATAACACGCGCTCCGGTTTGAGCGTGATGGCTCCGGCGCGCATGCCCGCGAGGAAGTAGAGCGCGGCATAGGAAGACCATGCGCCCCAACGCTTTTGTGCGAAGGCGCGAATCTCTCGCTCGTTCATCGCCATGCCTTTGTTGTAATACTTCACCACCGCGCCGCGCAGGAAGAGGTCGGTGGCGGGAAACACGTCGGTGCGCCCGAAGTACAACATCAAAACCCATTCCGCCGTCCAGCGACCGACGCCGCGCAAACTTGAAAGCCGCGCGATGATGCTCTCGTTATCTTCTCTCTCAAGCGACTCCGCATTGAGTTCACCCGCAACGCACGCCCGTGCCAGTTCAATGATGCTCATCGCTTTGGCGTTCGAGAGACCGAGCGCGCGTAAGTCTGCGACGCCCGCCCGCGCCATCGTCTCTGCGCGCGGGAAGGCGTAGAACGTGTCGCCCCCCGCTTCGAGGCGTTCGCCGTAACGTTCGACCACGCGCCGCCTGAAAGTGACTGCCACCGCCGTCGCGATCTGCTGCAACAGAATCGAAGTCAACAATGCTTCAAACAAAGACGGCCAGCGCGCGAGATGCAAACCGCGATGTTCAACTTCAAGCCGGCGCAGCAACGAATCGCGGGCGCTGAAGATACGTGCGCGCCCCGCCGCAAGATCGTGGTCGAGGCTGAACATCGAGCGCACGATACGCGCCGCATCGTCCAAAATTTGCGGCGTCGCAAATTGCTCCGGCGCGAGTTTGACGTTGAGGGCGAGACACTCGCCCGTCTCCGTTGAGGCCGGTTGCGCTTCGACGGTGAGCAGGAAGAGTTGCTCCCCGAAGTGGAGCGCGCGGGCGTAGCGATTCGCCCTGAAGGTGTCTACCACTTCGGCGTCGGTGAAGCGCAAGGAACGCGCAGTGGCCGCAAAATCAAAGGGCGCACGCGCCGGAAGCGTCATTTCAGTCATGACGCAAAGTGTCGCAAAAAAGCCCGCCCGGCGTCAAAGGCTGCTCGCTTGACAGCAGTTACGGGCGTGCCTATAGTCATTTTTCGTCTGTGCTGATTGACAACGCCTGTGGGTGATATGTTCGAGTCGCCAATTGAGGAAGACGCGGATGCGCGTTGGATGCGCGTGGCTTTGGGGGCGGCGCACGCGGCTCAGGCGGAGCGCGACGAAGTGCCCATCGGCGCGTGCATCGTGAACGCGGAAGGCGCGTTGTTAGCGGTCGCGGGAAACCGCACGCGCATCGACTGCGACCCGACCGCGCACGCCGAGATCATCGCCCTGCGCGAAGCCGCCCGCATCGTCGGCAACTACCGTTTGACAAGTGCAATCGTCTACTCGACCATTGAGCCGTGCGCGATGTGCGCGGGCGCGCTCGTGCAGGCGCGGGTGAAGCGTCTGGTCTACGGCGCGCGAGACGAGCGCGCGGGCGCGGTCGAATCAATCTTCCGCATCTGTGATGCCAGTTCTTTGAACCATCGGATAGAATTAAAGGCAGGCGTGCTCGAAGCGGAATGCCGCGAGGTGATGCGGCAATTCTTCCGGGCGCGCCGGAAAACAGAGGTCAGAGGTTAGAGGTTAGAGGTTAGAGTAAAGGCAGATGTGTTTTTACTAACCTCTAATTTCTGACCTCTAACCTCTCGCTTTTGCGGAGAGGTCGCATAGTGGCTTAGTGCACCGGTCTCGAAAACCGGAGTGGGGGAAACTCCACCGTGGGTTCAAATCCCACCCTCTCCGCTAGTTTCTTTCAAGGGCTTGGCGATGATTTAGACGGAGCGATTATTGTCCTATGCTTCAACTCCTCCTGCGAGGTTGGAGTGAAGCAAAGTATTCGCTCCTGTGCCGGAGAATCAATCGCTGTCCTCAGTTTCTTAGTTCAGCCAGACAAATAGTTTGGAGCGAGAAGAACCGTCAGCCGTGATCGCGCCGGAACTTTAAGTTGAGATGGTCTCGGAGCATCCCGCTGCTGGACGGCTCAACCAGGGGCGAACCTTACCACTGCTGCCGGCAAGGCCGGTTCTCAAATTCAGCGTCAATTGCTCGCGGTTCGTTACCTACCCGGCTTGAGCCGCTTGAGCCGCAGCAGCTTCTTGCCAGGTTGGATGGAGACTGACATCCTTATTTGTAAGGAGACTAGACTAGATGAGTTTACCTCACTCGTATGTTCGCTCTTCGGTGGAAGAATATCTGGCCTTAGAGCGCGAGGCTGAAGAGCGTCATGAATATCTCGACGGGCAGATTTACGCGATGGCAGGGGAAAGCCCGGAGCATGGCGCGATTTGCATGAACCTGAGCCGGATCATCAGCACCCGATTGTTGGGCAAGTCCTGTCAGGCATTCTCCAAAGACATGAAGGTGCGCAGCGGGCCGACCCCGCAACGCGGGCAGACGACGAAAGGATTGTTTTCTTATCCAGACATCCTGGTGGTGTGCGGGGAACTCAAATTCCACGACGCACATCGTGACGTGCTCCTGAATCCATGCGTGATCATTGAAGTCTTATCCTCAACGACGGAAGCCTTTGATCGCGGCGAGAAGTGGTCAAGGTATCAGACCTGGCTGCCGGAGCTTTCCGACTACCTCTTGATTTCTCAGACCAGCCCTCAACTCGAACACTTCCACCGGCAAACGAGAGACGCCTGGCTGTACTCCTTAGTCAACAACCTTGACGCCCGCTTGCATCTCGAATCCATTGATTGCGTTTTACCTCTGGCAGAGGTCTATGATCGGATTGTGTTTCCGGTTGAAGTTTCGGAACTTGCGGATGGAGAGTAAAGGTTTGCGCCGTTGCGCCTTTCGATATTAAACTTCGCCCTGTCCCGTGCCTTGTCAATTCACTCGTCACGTTCGCGCTTGACCGGCGCCAGTCATCAGCAAAATCAGGGAGCATAAAATAAATGAGCGAAAAAAGCGGTTCAGCGTTAGCGTCAGCCGGAGCAGTTGACACTGAAACTCTCAGTGCCAATCTCGGCGAAGTCCGGCGCGTGCTGGCGGGCGAGGTCAAATTGCGCAGCGCGGTCATCAAGCCTTTGGAAAACGCTTTGCGCGCTCTCAAAGACCCGCATCGCAACGCCGTCGCTTTGGCCGAAGCCGGCGCGGCCTTAGAGCAATCGCCGCCGGATTTGGCCTTGCCCGCAGGCTACCAGAAAATAATCCGGCAATTACGCTCGGTCGCCGATGAAAAACTTTCCGAGTTGGAGTTCGCTTTCGCCAGAGACTTGCGCGAAGCCTTCAAAGAGAAAAATCTGAAACTGGCAGGCACGCCCGGCGAGTTGATAGCCGATCTGTTCGTCATCAAAGTTGATATGCGCCGGAAACAGGTCGAGATGACTTTCTCGCGTCAGCCCGTGACGGAGAAAAAGATCAAGTTAAACGTCGAGCAGGTCGTCGCTGCTTACGAACGCGCGCGGCGCGACATCTGCGAACGCAAGGTTGATTTGGACGAGTTGCTGCGAGAGTTGTTTGAAGCCTACGGGCGCATCCTCAAGTTGACGGGCAAGCAGATGGGCGCGCGGATGAGCATCGTTGACTGCTACCGCGAACTCGTGCTGGTGCGCCAGCCACCCTCCTTCCGCAAGTCTCCATCGAAGCAAAGTTTTCGTGATTATCCCAAGCCGCACTTCGCTTACGACATGCTGCAACTGCGCCGCCGCCAAAAGATGACGCACGAAGGCCACCGACTTAATTTAGGCACGGCGACGATTGACGTGGGCAGCGACACGGCGCGGGCGATGTTCTTAGCCACCGGCCCGACCGAAGGGCAGTTCATTAAAGACCTTTACTTCACAATGGAGAAATAAGGGAGAAATAAGCATGACTTTGACGCAGGGAGAAGCCCAGCACATCGTCCGCAAGCTGGGCGAATCGGGCATTCCGCCTTCGCGCGGGTTGGAGGCTTACACGGTCGGCATTGATTCGCTCCTGGGAACGCTCGAAGACGAATACCTGCGTGGCTACTTGCCGGACGGCGGTTCGAGTTTCAAGCTGGTGGTCGGCGAATACGGCAGCGGCAAATCGCATTTTCTCTATCGCCTGCGCGACCTGGCCTGGGAGCACGGCTACGTCGTCAGCCGCACCGAACTGAGTCCGAAAGAATGTCCTTACGACAATCAATTGAAGGTCTATCAAGCGGTCACGAGCAATCTCATCTACCACGACCCGGCGGCTGAAAGCGCGGACACGCAAGGGTTAGAAGCCTTTCTGGAAAACCATTTCTTTCACACCCTGCGCACCCTCGGCGTCGAGCAGGCGAAGACGAGCATCGGGCTGGATGTGCGCGTTAAATTGTGGCTCGACACGATCCTGCATTTCAAAGTCGAAAGCCCTTCGTTTCGCCACGCCGTGTATTACTACCTGCAAGCGGTCGCGGAAGAGAACGAGGAACACAAACGCCTGCTCGGCGCGTGGCTGCGCGGCGAGAGCATCGCGCTCAAAGCCGTGCGCGCTTTCAGCATCACGGAGAAACTTGATCGGTCGGTGGCCTTCAAGATGCTGCGCTCGCTGGCCCAACTCGTTCACGAACTCGGCTACAGTGGTCTCGTCCTGCTCTTCGATGAAGGCGACCGCATGGTGAGCATCGGCTCGGCGCACACGGAAAAGATCGCCTGCGATAACCTGCGCGAAGTGATTGACCGTTGCGCGGGTGAAAGCCTGCCGTCGTCGCTTTTCGTCTATGCCGTCCCGCCTTACTTCGTCACCAACATCGCGCCGCAGTACGAGGCTTTGAGCCAGCGCATCAGCGCGAAAGTAAAATTCTCGCGCCAGAATCCTTTCAGCGTGCAAATCAGTCTCGACCATCTCGATTATCCGGGCGAAGAATTGCTGCGACTGATCGGCGCGAAGCTGGTTGACGTTTACGAAACGGCTTACGAGATGAAGTTCGACCGCGATTTACAAACGCGCAACATTGAGGGCCTCGCGGCAAGCTGCGCGTCTCTGCTCTCGACCAGCCATCGCCGCCACTTCATCAAGTCGTTGATCACCATGCTCACCGAACAGCGCGTCGCGGGCGAGCGTCCTTACGAGGAAGAGAATTTACAGGGTGTGTTGCGCGATGTCACGGAGCAGTTAGGACGCACGGAGACAGGAGAGTATTGAGGGATTCTCCGATTGCGGACTGCGGATTGCGGATTCATCTGCATGCCGGTGAGAATGAAAAAGCGAACACGAGTCTTCGCCCATTCAGGACAATAATGTTTTGGAAACACAATTACAGTCCCGGATATTTTCGTGGGATAAAGTATGTGAGCGTCGGCATGATTGGTGGCTCACCTGCCTTGTGCCACAATAGGGGGAAAGCGCGACCCTGGTTTCCCCCTATTGACAGGCTAACTCGTTCGGGAGATATGTAAGATGGCAACGGTGCTGATACCGTCGGAACAACGAGTGCTACTGCACAACATCAGCTGGGAGACCTATGAGCGCCTGCTCGCCGCGCAACAAGATGCCAGTGCGCCACGCTTCACTTATGACCGGGGACGGCTGGAAATCATGAGTCCCTCTGCCGAGCACGAACAATTCAAAGAGGTCATCACCCTCTTAGTGAATGTCACTGCCGAAGAAAGAGCGGTAGACGTGGAGGGCTTCGGTTCAACGACCTTCCGGCGTGCAGACCTTGAGCGCGGCTTCGAGCCTGACGCCTGCTTCTACATCGAGCATGTGAAGCGCGTTCGTGGCAAGGCTCACCTTGACCTGACGGTTGATCCGCCGCCCGAACTGGTGATTGAGATTGACATCACTCATCCTTCTTTAAACAAGTTCTTGATCTTTGCCCAACTCGGCGTGACCGAAGTTTGGCGGTACGACGGGCGGCAGTTAAGGATTTTTCGGCTCACCGGCACAGAGTACGTCGAGAGCGATGAAAGCGCAGTATTACCGCCCCTCAGTAGCGCTATCATCTCACATTTCATCGCGGAGAGCAGAAGACTTGAGCGTCCCACCTGGCTCCGAGAGCTACGGTCATGGGCACGGCAACAGGAGTAAATGTTCCAGAACTTTATTCCTTCGTGGCCGTTGGTGATGAGCGCCGGAGCGGGCTGATTTCTGATCGCTGCTAAGCAAATAGCCACGCGGCAAAAACAAATCCACATTCCGCATTCCGCCATCAGAGATTCTGCCATGAGAATATGAT
>JBPCIP010000168.1:0-11198 GCA_051006195.1 Pyrinomonadaceae bacterium | reverse complement strand
TGACGCCCAACCTCATCAAGATGATCCTGATGTACACGGCGCAACCGCTCGTTGGCTTCAACATGTTCGAGCAGGGCGCAGGTCAACTCAACCTCGAAGGCGCGGTGCGGTTAGCAAAAGTAGTGCGCTCTAACCTGAATGCCAACACTCAGGTCGGCGATTCACTCCTCATCACCAACTCGCTGCCCACGCCCCGGACGACCATCGCCGGTCATACTTTCACCTGGTCGCAGGGCTTGATCATGGGTCGCACCTACGCCACCGGCTCCAACCTCGCCGCTATATATCAGAAGATTTACAGCACGGGGATCATCTTCGGCGACGGCATTATTTTCGGCGACGGCATCATTTTCGGCGACGGCATCATCTTCGGCGACCACGTCATGACGAGTGACGGCGGTGTTCTCGGTGATGGCATCATCTTCGGTGACGTGGCGAATTTAGCCGCCGACGGCATTATTTTCGGCGACGGCATTATTTTCGGCGACGGCATCATCTTCGGCGACGGCATCATCTTCGGCGACAGCGCTCTGCGCGGCGATGCCGTCACACAGGCACAGTCGGCGCGCACCAACGGAGACCTGACTTCCTCGTTAAATGTGGAATTAGACACGGGCGTTGACTACGTTGGCTACTAAGCCAAACTTGCTTTAACCCCTCTCACATCTTTACTCCCCGCCTGATGTTCAGGCTGTAAAAGTAAGAGTTTACTCATCAAGGAGATCGTGATGTCCCATTCGTTCAGATTAAAAGAGACTGCCCTCGCACCCGCCTCCGTTTCCGGCGAATATCCTTCCTCGCCCAATCTTCAGCCGCTTGACGGGACGCACCGCAATGAAGTCCTCGCTTTTCTCACCTCGTGTTCGATTGAGACGCTCCTCATGCGCGGATTGATCTGCGATAACGGTATGGAGAGCAGCTACAATCGCGGCACATTCTACGGCTGCCGCGACCGCGAAGGACGACTCACAGGCGTTGCGCTCATCGGGCACGCCACGCTCGTCGAAGCTCACAGCGAAAGCGTGCTCGCGGCTTTCGCGCGGCTCGCTAAAGCCGCGCACGCGCACGTCATCATCGGGCATCAGGAGAAGGTCGAAAGCTTCTGGACGCACTACGAAGCGGGCGGGCAGGAACCGCGCCGCATTTGCCGCGAACTGTTTATGGAGCAGCGCGAACCAATCGAGACGTTGACGGAAGCGACGCCTTTACGTCTGGCGACCTTAGATGATCTCGAAAAGTTGATCACGATCAACGCCGAGATGGCGTGCGCCGAGAGTGGCATCAATCCTCTGGAGGTCGACCCCGAAGGATTCCGGGAACGTGTCGTGCGCCGCGTCGAGATGAAGCGCATCTATGTGTGGAGCGAGGGCGAACGGCTGATCTTCAAGGCCGACATCATGGCGGAAGTGCCCGGCATCACGTATCTGGAAGGCGTCTATGTCCACCCGCAAGAGCGCGGCAAAGGCTACGGCGCGCGGGCGATGGCGCAATTGGGAAGGCAACTGCTCGCGCGCACCGAGGCCTTGTGCCTGCTCGTCAACGAACAGAACAAGGAGGCGCAACTCTTCTTCTTCAAAGCGGGCTATAAACTGCGCGCCTGCTACGACACCATCTTCCTCCAGCCGAGGGCGGACGAAACCCACTGAGAATGCTTTCGGAGAGTAGATTGGTCAACTACCACGCCGTGAACGGCGGTGGCTTGTCCTTCCAGTTTTCGGGCTGCGCCCCGTTAGTCGAAACTAAGACGGAGGTACTTCTGGGGATGGCTGACAAAACAGTGGCGTCTGTTTCCCTTGCGGGTGCATCCCGTCGTGTGTGGGAGTACGAGGCTCGCCACCGGCTCGTACAGCTTCTTACGTCACTCTTGCCCACTCACGATACTCAAGGCTCGTGTCAATCCGTTCAGCGCAGTAGCTTGAGATTTCGGCTTGGATTATACCCCAGGTTGAGGCGCACAGTTGAAAACCTGTGCGCGGTTGATACGTTTTCCTCCCTTGCATGAATGCAAGGGTCTCCAACGAGGTTTTGATGAATTTCTCCACTCGAAAGGAAGACCGATGATGCTTCGACCATCAATTATCCGGGCCGGAACGCTACTATCTGCCCTGCTCTTCTCGCTCTTGGTCGCCGCCTGCGGTTCCGGCGACGAAAAAGCGCAAACGAACTCTGCGGCCTCCAATCAGCCCGCGAGCACGACACCCGATCAGCCCATTGGCAACACTGCCGGCAATACTGCCGCCAGTCACAATACGGCTAAAGCGAAACTCAATTTAAACACGGCCCCGGCAAATGATTTCCTCGCCAACATTCCCAATCTGGGCAACCGGATGGTGCATGAGTTTGAAGAGTACCGGCCCTACCGGAGCGTCCAGCAATTCCGGCGCGAGATGGGCAAATACGTCAAGCCGGAGCAAATTGCCGAGTATGAAAAATATGTCTACGTGCCCATCAGGGAGAATGAGTCGGACGCGGCCACGCTGCAACAGATTCCCGGCCTCGACGCAACCGAGGCCCAAGCGTTGATGGCTGGCCGTCCCTATGCTTCGCGTGACGCTTTTCTCGCCAAACTATCCGAGAAGGTATCGGCAGCAGACTTGGACCTCGCCCGTACTTATCTGAGCCAGCCGTGAGTCCCGCCGACATCCTGTCACGTCTGCGGCGGTTCCTGTTGATCCTTTCCATCGTGCTACTGGGCGGAGCGGTGGTTGAACTGTCGCTGGTCAACCACACGGAAGACCTCGTGCAGTTGATCCCGTTCGGATTGTGCGGGGCGGGTTCGTGTGCGGCGCTCGTCGCGCTGCTGCGCCCGCAACGCGCGACGGTGTTGGGCTTGCGCGCCTTGATGGGATTGGTCGCGGGCGGGAGTTTCTTCGGCATCTACGAACATCTTATGAACAACCTTGCGTTTGAAAGGGAAGTTAACCCTCAAGCGCCCATGGGCGACATGCTGTTGAGCGTCTTGGGCGGCGCAAACCCGCTGCTCGCGCCCGGCGTTCTGGCGGTGGCGGCGTTGCTCGCGCTCGCCGTCACATACCATCATCCGGCTCTGAGGAAAGATCACGAGGAGTAAGTAGAGATTATGAGCGCAGTTGAAACGTTAGCGGAATTAGTTGCAATTGACTCCGTCTCCTCCCGTTCAAACGTCGAGATCATCCGATTTCTTGCCGCCCGCGTCGAAGCCGTGGGGATGTGCGCCCGTCTCTTCCCCTACACGGACGAGCGGGGCGTGAAGAAGTTCAATCTCGTCTGCGTCCCGCCCACAGTGGACGCCGACCGGATGGAGGTCGAACTCGCGCTCGTCGGGCACACGGACACTGTGCCTTTCGACCCGGCGTGGGGACAAGCTCTCAGGCTCACCGAACGCGAGGGCAAACTCTACGGGCGCGGCGCGTGCGACACGAAAGGTTTCGTCGCCGCCGCGCTCACGGCGCTTGAACGCATCGATCTCGCCCAACTCCGGCGACCCCTCGCGCTCATCTTCACGGCGGATGAAGAGGTCGGGTGCCTCGGCGCAAAACGGCTCGCGGAGTCGCGTGCGCTCAGGGCGCGCTACGCCATCGTCGGCGAGCCAACGTCGCTCGAACCCGTGCGCGCGGGGAAAGGTTATTGCCTCGCGGAAATCGTGGTGGGCGGGCGCGAGGGGCACAGCGCGTACCCCGCGCTCGGCGCGTCGGCCATCCTTCGCGCGGCGCGGCTCATCGCGCGCATCGAAGCCATCGCGGAGCGGTTGAAAGCACACGAGCACTCCGCTTTCGACCCTCCCTACACGACGCTCAACGTCGGCGTGATCAACGGCGGCACGGCCAAGAACATCATTGCGGGCGAATGCCGTTTCACGCTCGAATGGCGGCCTGTGCCCGGTCAGGCAGCCGCGCACGTCTTTGATCTCATCCAAGCCGAAGTTGAAAATTTACGCGCGGCGGAAACGGACTTTGAGTGCCGCCTCGAAATTCTGCGGCTCGACGAAGGGACGGAGACGAATGCGGATTCACGGCTCGTCAAAGAGTTGGAAAACTTGAGCGGGCGCGAGGCGGGCACGGTGGCCTTCGGCACGGAAGCCCCGCAATTGACGGAGATGGGCGCAGAGGCTGTCGTCTTCGGCCCCGGCCAGATTCGCACGGCGCATCGCACCGGCGAGTTTGTGCCCGTCGCCGAACTCGATCAATGCGTCGAAATCCTCGCCCGCGCGATCCGGAGATTTTGTCAGTAGTCAAAGTTTTGTCAGTAGTCCATTGTCAGTAGTCCGTTGTTCACCTTAATCTTTAGTAGCTTGCATGATTGACACAAACAACTGACAACGCACTACTGACAACGGACATATTTTATGAACCAATCAATTTTCACCTCCGCATTGCGGCGAACGCTGTTCGGCGGCTTGCTGTTCATCGCACTTGCGATTAACGCCGCGACGGCGCAAACGCCGCCGCCTTTGACGAGTCGGGAACTCGTGCGGCTCGTCTATCAACTTCCGGCGCACCCGGAGAAACGCGATGCGGTGGTCGAAGAGATACGCCGGCGCGGCATCGACTTTGAATTGACGACCGGGCTGCGCTCCGTCGTGGCGACCAAGAGCGGCAACGATGCGTTGCTGCGTCGCACGCTCGAAGAAGCCGCCCGCCGCCGCTCGAACCCGGCTGTCGCCGTGCGCCCCTCCGCAACCGAGGCGCAGGACGTGTTGGAGCGGGCGCGCAAGGCGACGCGCGAAGCGGCGGGCGCGATGCCGGATTTCGTCGTGCGCCAACTCGTCAGGCGTTCATACGCGCGCGGCGCGACGCGCAACTGGCGGCAGACCGATCAACTGGCCGTCGCCGTCAGCTACCGCGAGAGCGTGGGCGAGCAATACAAACTGCTCGCCGTCAACGGCCTTCCCGCCACCGAAGCGGCGCGGGAACGCGGCAGCTATGAACAGGCGGGCGGGACGAGTTCGACCGGCGAATTTGTCTCGACGCTCAACGAACTTTTCGCCGACGGCACGAAGACCGAGTTTCAAGCGGTCGATACGGACACCGTCAACGGACGCCGCGCGCTCATCTACGACTACGCGGTGAAACTTGAGAACTCCAAACAGACTTTGAAGGTGACGGAAGCGCGCGGCATCGATCCGCTCACAACGCGCGTCGGCTATCGTGGCCGCGTCTGGATCGACCGTGAGGCACACCGCGTCCTGCGCGTCGAAGTGATCTCCACCGACATCCCGCCCGACTTTCCCATCACCGCCGCCGTTAACACGATTGATTACGACTGGGTGGACATCTCGGAGCGCAAGTATCTGCTGCCCGTGCGCTCCGAAGTCGAACTGACGACGAGACAGCAACAACAAATCTATCAAACGCGCAACGAGATTCGCTTCCGCAACTATCAACGCTACGGCAGCGAAGTGAAGATCATCGAAGAAGGCGACTTTGAGGAAGAAACTCCAGCGAAGAAACCTTAACAGCAGAGATCAGAGGCTAAGTGAGTAGCCAAAAGAATTTGGAATATAAATCATCGAACATGCTGGAAATACTGAGCAATTTTAAGCAATTTTAAAATCATTTTTAAAAAGACTTTTGCTCATTCACTTAGAGGTCAGAGGTCAGAGGTAAAGGCCAGTGAAAGCGTGCGTAGGTTGCTTTCACTGGCCTCTGTCTTTTTTCTAACCTCTGACCTCTGACCTGTGCCTTTAAGAATCCGCTTCGCCCGCGTATTTGTCGGTGCTGGCATTGGAGATGATGGGGGCATCGGTGGTGAGCGATTGATCGACGAGTTGGCGTTGCTCCAATTCGTGAATGGTGTAAGAGCCGGTGGCGGGGCTGGCGGAGGCCGCGCGCCCGACGTAGTAAGGCCGCTCGCAAGCCTTGAGCATTCCCATCAAACGAGGCTCGACGAAGTGCCAGCCGCCGTAGTTCTTCGGCTCCTCCTGCGTCCAGACGAGTTGGTCCGCGTTCGGGTAGCTCGCGAAGATGTCGCGCAGGGCTTGTTCGGGGAACGGATAGAACTGTTCGAGCCGGATGATGGCGACTTTCCGGTCGTCCGATTTCAAACGCGCCGCGTTGAGATCGTAGAAGACCTTGCCGCTACAGAGCACGATGCGCCGCACCTCGGCGCGATTCCCGATCTCCGCATCGTCGATGACGGGACGGAAGCCGCCGCTCGTGAGTTCGTCAACGGTCGACACAGCCGCCGGGAGCCGGAGCAGGCTCTTCGGCGTCATCACAATCAACGGGCGTGCGCTTCCCTGCTTCACTTGACGGCGCAGCAGGTGAAAATACTGCGCCGGGCTGGTCGGGTAACAAACCTGCATGTTGTTCTCGGCGCAGAGTTGGAGGTAGCGTTCGAGCCGCGCGTTGGAATGCTCCGGCCCCTGTCCTTCATAGCCGTGCGGAAGCAGGAGCACGAGGCGCGAGGGCTGCTGCCACTTGTCCACGCCGGGTGCGATAAATTGATCGATAATAACCTGCGCGCCGTTCGAGAAGTCGCCGAACTGTGCCTCCCACATTACGAGTGCGTCGAGCGCGATGACCGAGTAGCCGTACTCGAAACCCATCACGCCCTGTTCCGACAAAGAGCTATCGAATACTTCGACGCGGGGTCGCCCGTTCTCGCGCGCGGCGAGCGAGGCGAGCGGCGTCCACGCTTTGCCGGTCTGCGTGTCGTAGAGAATGGCGTGGCGCTGTGAAAAAGTGCCGCGTCCGGAATCCTGCCCGCTCAGACGCACGTTCGCGCCTTCGAGCGCGAGCGTCCCGAACGCCATCGCTTCGCCGAACGCCCAATCCATCGGCGTCTGCCCTTCGCCCATCTTCGCGCGCCGCGCCAACTGGCTGACCATCTTCGGGTTGACGCTGAAGCCTTCGGGGACAACCGCGATCTTGTGCCCGATCTCGCGCACCATGCCCGCATCCACGCCCGTCTCGATGATCTGCGAGCCGTCCTCTTCGACAATCGGCGGCGGCAGTTCCGTCATCTTCGGCTTTTGCGCGACGATCTCTTTAGCCCGCGCCTGCGCTCCCTCGTAATGCCTGACGCGCTCCCTGATCATCGCCTCAACCTCCGCCTCGCTCAAAACGCCTTCGCGAATGAGTTGCGCGGCGTAGACGGAGCGCACGCCGGGATGGGCTTTGACGCGCGCGTACATCAAAGGTTGCGTGTAGCTCGGTTCGTCGCCCTCGTTGTGGCCGAGACGGCGGAAACCGATCACGTCGAGCACGACATCCTTGTTGAACTCCTGCCGGTATTCGAGCGCGATGCGCAGCACGCGGAAAGCGGCTTCCGGGTCGTCGCCGTTGATGTGAAAGATCGGGAGTTGCGTCATGCGCGCCACGTCGGTCGAATAGATGGTGGAGCGTCCCTGTTCGGGCGTGGTGGTGAAACCGATCTGGTTGTTGATGATGATGTGGATCGTGCCGCCCGTACGATAGCCGCGCAGTTCGGCGAGGTTCAACGTCTCCATCACGATGCCTTGCCCGGCGAACGCCGCATCGCCGTGCAGGAGGACGGGGAGCGCGCGGTCAATCACTTCTTCGCGTTCGGCGTTCATCGCGTCCTGCTTGGCGCGCACCATACCCTCGACCACCGCATCGACAAATTCCAGATGGCTCGGATTCGGCGAGAGGGTGATCGTGACCTTGCGCCCGCTCGCCGTCTCGCATTCGCCCCGCGCGCCCTGATGGTATTTCACGTCGCCTTCGTCCGCCGGAAAGTTCGGATGCACCGAACCTTCGAAGGCCGTGAGGATGCGTTCCGCGAAATTGCCGACGACGTTCGCCAGCACATTCAAACGCCCGCGATGCGCCATGCCGAGCGTGATGTCTTCGACGCCCTTCGCCGCCGCGCTCTCGATCAATTGATGCAGGAGCGGGATGATCGTCTCGCAGCCTTCGAGCGAAAATCGCTTCGCGCCGAGATACTTCGTGTGCAGGAAACGCTCGAACTGTTCCGCCGCGATTAACTTGTCGAGCAATTGCTTCTTCGTCTCGGACGCAAGCGGTTTCGGATCGACTAACTCCTGCCGGATGCGCTCGCGCAGCCAAACTTTTTGTTCCTTGCTCTGGATGTGGCGATATTCCGTGCCGACCTTGCCGCAGTAGGCACGGCGCAGGATGTCCAGAATTTCGCGAAGCGTCGAACGCTCTTTGCCGCCGAGTCCGCCCGTGATGAAAGTGCGGTCTAAATCCCAGATGGTGAGGCCGTAGGTTTCCAGGTCGAGTTCCGGGTGATAATGCAGGGGCATCGCGTGGAGCGGGTCGATGTCGGCGATGAGGTGGCCGCGCACGCGGTAGGCGTTGATCAATTCGAGCACGCGCGCCTGTTTGACGATCTGCTCCTGCGTGCGGTCGCCGCCGAGGAGCGCGGGATTGCGGTCCACGGCCCAGCGCATCGGTTGATAGGCGATGCCGAGATCGAGAAAGATGTCTTCGTAGAAATTATGTTTGCCCACCAGCAGTTCGTGAATGTGCGCGAGGAATGCGCCCGACTCCGCACCCTGAATGACGCGGTGATCGTAGGTGCTGGAGATCATGAGCGTCTTGCTGATGCCGAGTTGCGAGAGCGCTTCCGGCATCATCGCGTGATACTCCGCCGGGTACTCAATCGCGCCCGTGGCGAGGATGACGGATTGTCCGGCCATCAGACGCGGCGTCGAGGCGACCGTGCCAATCGTGCCGGGGTTGGTGAGCGAGATAGTCGTGTCCTGAAAATCGGGCAGGGCGAGTTTGCCGTCGCGCGCACGCTTCACCACATCGTCGTAAGCTTTGATGAATTGCGAGAACGAAAGCGAGTTCGCACGCTTGATGTTCGGCACGAGGAGCGTGCGCGTGCCGTCCTTTTTTTGCAGGTCGATGGCGATGCCGAGATTAGCCTCCGTGCGGCTGACGCGCGAAGGCGTGCCGTCAACGAGGGCGAAGCCGTGGTTGAGTTGCGGGTATTTATCGAGGGCGCGAAGCAGGGCGAAGGCGATGAGGTGCGTGTAGGAAGTCTTGCCCGCGTTGCGCTCCTTCAAATGCTTGTTGATGATGACGCGATTCTCTTCCAGCAATTTGACGGGGACTTGCCGATTCGAGGTCGCGGTCGGGACGCTCAGACTCGTCTCCATGTTCTCGACGATCTTCAAAGCCGCGCCGCGCATCGGGGTGGCACCGGCAACGGGCGTGGGAGTCATTGCCGCCGTCGTAGGCTGCGCCGGAGCGACGGGCGCAGCAGCGGGTGCCGGCATTGCCGCAGGGGCTGGCTGGCTGGGGGGGTGCGCCGCTACGGCGGTTGCGTCGTTTGCCGTCGCGCCGTTGCCGTCCGTCGTACGAGGCGACGCGCTGGGTGTTGTCGCCGCCGCCGCTGCCTGTGCGCCGCCGTTGCCCGGCGTCTGGGTCGCGGCTGACGGCTCGCCGAGCATCTCCGTGAAATACGCGCGCCACGATTCATCGACGAGCGAGGGGTCGCTCTGAAAACGCTGCAAGAGCGTCTCCACGTAATTTGCGTTGGCGCCGAAGTTTTCGGCGATGAACTGCGAATAATCGATCTTGTTTTGTTGTGCGCTCAAAGTCTTATACCTCATTGGAGAGACGCCGCAGCCCGGCTTCAGAAGCGGCAAGACGCCCGGATGAATGTCTTGGTTTGTGTGCCGGTAATAGCCTATCACTTTCCGCGTTGCACTGCATCCGGCTCATCCTTCGCCGGAAAACGGCTATAATCCCCTGCGATGGATGATCAACTGCTGCGAGAATTTATAGCCGAAGCGGAGGAACGGATCGAGAGTCTCTTCTCGGACATCGAACGCCTGCGTCGCATCCACGCCTCGGACGGGCGCACGCGCCGCGATCTGGTGGCGCGTATCTTTCGCCACGTCCACACGTTGAAAGGCTCGGCGGCAAACATCCCCGAACTTGGAATGATCAATCAACTCACGCACGAATTTGAGAACCTGCTTGATGCCGTTCGCACCGGGCGCATCCGGCTCGAAGAGGCAACGCTTGACACCTGCGAAGATGTTGTCGACGCGCTTGCGCTTGCGCTCGCCGCCGCCGCGCGCGGCGACCTCCTTCCGCCAACGCCTGCTGTCTCCCTCCTCAAGCAGTTGCGGCAAAACGCGGCAACGCTCCGAACTCCGGCGGATGAACAGACGCAACAACTGCCGTGCGCCGTCGCCGATGCGTTGCCCGCCGAGTTCGCGCGCACGCTGTCGGCAGCCGAACGCCACCGCTTAACCGAGTCAGTTGCGGAAGGCGCGCGCGTGATGTTGATCGCCGTAGCCTTCGATCTCGCAACCCTCGATGAACACTTCAGTCGCTTCGCCGCACTGCTCGGCGAATGCGGCGAGATCATTTCAACCTTTCCCGCCGATCTTCCCTCCGCCCCCGATCAAATCAATTTCCGCCTACTCTATACGACCGCCCACGAAGAGATTGAAGCACGCCTTAAACCTTTCGGCGCAAACATTGTCTGGACTGCAAATGAAACTGAGAGCACGGACGCACACCTCGTCCCGGCGGGCGCGCAGGCGATAACGACAACCGGCGCAAACGGCGATGAATCAATCGAGCCGCCGGATGAATCAACTCGCACCAACGCTTTGCCCGCGTCGCCCGTCGTGCGCGTGTCCTTGCGCGAACTCGACGAGTTGGTCGTCGCCACCTACGAGTTGTTCACCGATACGTTGGCGACGCTCGAACAGGCTCTCGCGCTGGCGCACGAAGCGCAGGCCGGGGCGACGCTCAGGCAGAGCGCGGCACACTTGTGGGAGGATTTCAGCGCGCTGGAGGAGCGCGTGCTGGCCCTGCGCATGCAGCCGCTCTTGCCCGTGCTCGAACGCGCGGCGCGGGCGGCGCGGATTGCCGCCCGCGTCGCCGGCAAAGAGATCGACCTGAAGATTGCGGGCGGCGCGGTGAGGCTCGACCGGGCGCTCGCGGAACAGATCGGCGAGCCGTTGCTGCATCTGCTGCGAAACGCCATTGACCACGGGATCGAGACGACTGAGGAACGGCGCGCGGCGGGCAAAGCGGAGCGCGGGCGGGTGCGACTCGAAGTGGCCTCGGAGGGCAGCCGCGTGCGCCTGCGCGTGTCGGACGACGGGCGCGGCGTCGATGCGGAGCGGGTGGCCGAGGCCGCCGCCGCGCAAGGATTGATCGAAGCGGGCGCGCAAATCGATGAGGAGCAGGCTTTGCGTCTGATCTTTCGTCCCGGCTTTTCGACCGCCGGAAAAGTCTCCGCCGTATCGGGTCGCGGCGTCG
>JBPCIP010000167.1:0-19085 GCA_051006195.1 Pyrinomonadaceae bacterium | reverse complement strand
GCCGCCGCCGCGCAAGGATTGATCGAAGCGGGCGCGCAAATCGATGAGGAGCAGGCTTTGCGTCTGATCTTTCGTCCCGGCTTTTCGACCGCCGGAAAAGTCTCCGCCGTATCGGGTCGCGGCGTCGGCCTCGATGTGGTAGAGCACGCGCTCGAACAGATCGGCGGCGACTTGCGAGTGCGCACCCGGCGCGGGCAGGGGACAACTTTTGAACTGCGTCTCCCGCTCCCGCTCTCGCTCGTCTCCGTCGTGATGTTGCGAGCGGGCGATCAACTTTACGCTGTCGCCGCGAACCAGATCGTCGAGACCGGCGCTCTCGACGGAGCCGACATCATTGACGATGGGGCGAAGCGCACGGCGCGTTGGCGCGCTCGGGTGCTGCCGCTCGTCTCTTTAAGTGCGTTGCTCGAACAGACACTGCCGCCGCAGACAATTGCGGGCGCGGGCGAATCGTTCCTCGTCGTCATCATCGCACTGCGGCAGAGAGACGGCGCGCAAGCAGGACAAAACGCGGAAGCGCCGGAACAGTTTGCGGTCGCCGTGGACCAGGTGGGCGACGCCCGCGAAGCGTTGGTGCGCAGTCTCGGTCGCCATGCGACTCGTTGGCGCGGTGTCAGCGGCGCGATTGAGCAACGCGACGGCACCATCGCACTCCTGCTCGATCTGCCGCGCCTCTTCACCTCATTCAATCGTTGAGCGATTGGCGGTGCGCGGCGAGCGAAGCGACGGCGGCGAAAGCGAAAAGCAGAATACCGACGAACACCTGCGGCTGGCGCAGCAACCATAAGGCCGCGCCAAAGAGACTCGCGCAAATTAAATTTGCGCTGAAGCAGAGGGCGCGAAGCAGCGCATCTCTTCCTGCAACTCTGAGCAACGCCAAATTTAAAAAGCCCGCGAAGATGACCGCGAAGCCCGCGCCAGCGAACCAGAGAGCGCGGAGCGTGAAAGCGTCGTAGTCATGGAAAGTGAAGAGGAGATGCAAAACGCCGAGCGCGATGATGAGATAGGTGCAGACAGTATGAAGAGTTTTGAGCATGGTTGCTAAGTAATAACGAAGGTGTGTCTCTCATTGCCCGCCGGAACGCGCTTCACCGCTTTAGCGCTTTCGCATCAAGCGAGGCTGGGGCGTCGCCTGTGCCAGTCGGTCGCTTGCTGGTACTTGTCCGCCGTCTCGATGAGCAGGAGTTCGCTCCATGTCGCGCCGATGAATTGAATGCCCGTCGGCAGATTCGCCTGCCCGAAACCGTTCGGCACGGAGATGGCGGGCACGCCCACGAGATTGCTTGCACCGATGGGCGACGAGGCGGTGATGCCGGGATAAGCTTGATCGAAAGTTTTGTTGACGGGATAGGCGACGGTCGAGCGCGAGGGCGCGACGAGCAGATCGTATTTCTGGAAAAGCTCTCTCCACGCGCGGCGCATCGGCACGCGCATCCGCATCGCGTGAAGATAATCCACAGCGGTGACGAGCGAGGCGGAGAAACCGCCCGTGCGTCCTTCGGGCGAAGCGAGTTCGCGCACCCGCCCTGATTCGATCAAGTCGCGAAACGCGGCTGCGCCTTCCGCGTCAACAATCGTCCCGACCGCCGGACCATAAGGAAAATCCGGCAACTTCACTTCCATTTCGACGCGCACAGGCGCGAGCGCTTTCTTCAACACTTCGAGCGACGCGAGGAAATTCTCGCGCACTTCTTTTTGCGCCTTCTCAAAAGAATCCTTCAACACGGCCAGACGGAGTTGGCGCGGATTCCCCGTCGGCGACGCGCGGCGACTGCTATTGTTCGACTGACCCGGAAACGGGTAGCGAAACTTACTGTCGCGCGAACTCGCGTCGAACGAATCGCGCCCGGCGATGGCTGAGAGGACGATGCCGCTATCAGCGGCGGTGCGACACATGGGGCCGAGTTTATCGAGCGTCCAGCACAAGGCCATCGCACCGTGACGCGAGACCATGCCGTAGGTCGGCCTCAAACCGGAGACGCCGCAGAAGGCGGCGGGCGTGATGATCGAACCGGAAGTTTCCGAACCGATGGCGAAGGCGACGAGTCCGGCGGCCACCGCCGCGCCCGGCCCCGAAGACGAACCGCCGCTCCAGTAGTCCGTGTTCCACGGCGTGCGGCACGCGCCCGTCAAACTCGCGTCCGCCTGGTTGTAGCCCATGCCGCCCGCCAGTTCGACCATCGCGAGTTTGGCGACAAGGATCGCACCCGCCTCGCGCAGTTTGGTGATGACGGTCGCATCGTAGTCGAAGCGTTGATCTTTGTAGGGCGTCGCGCCCCACGTCGTCGGGGCGTCGCGCGTGGCGAGCAAATCTTTCGCGCCGTAAGGGATGCCGTGCAGGAGGCCGCGCGAGCGACCCGCGCGAATCTCTTTCTCCGCCTGCCGCGCTTCCCTGAGCGCGCTCTCGCGCATGACGGTGGCAACTGCGCCGAGCCGCGCGCCGAATCGTTCGAGCCGCACGAGATAGCCTTCCGTCAACTCGACGGGCGAGAGTTTTCCGGCGCGAATCTGCGCGGCGAGTTCGGCGATGGAAGAGAAAAAAGTGTCTTCGGTAAGCATAAGAATAATTAACCGGGGAAGGGGGAAAGGGCGAAGCGAAAGAAAGAGACCTGATCGTTCGCACGACTTCTACCTTTGGCCTTACTTCTACCTTTAGCCTTTAACCACTTCCCCTCTTCTCTCGCGTCTTCAAGCGATAAAGATGAAATCCGGCTCGTCGGCGTTCACGAGTTTGAAAGCGCGCAGGCGTTCCGCCGTGCGGACGTTGCCCTCCATATCGCGTTTCAGGCGCGCAAGTTCTTCCGCCGTGAGTTTATCGCCGAAGCGCAGGCGGGCGACTTCCGCGTAAGCATCGGCGACAGGCGACGGCGCAGTTTGCGGCGCGGCGGGCGTCGGCTGCGGATTCGGCGGCGCGGGCGCTTGCTTCGTGGCGGCGGGCGGCGTCTGCGCGCTGAGATTTGTGGAGACCAGCGGCGCAGCCACCAACGCCGCCGCGATTGTCTTGGCGAACTGCCTTCGCGACGTTCGCGCTGCCGCGCCCTCCACCACGACGGCGATGTGCTCTCGATTTTTCATATTCGATTTGATCCGCAAGGGTGAAATCTTAGTGCGCCTAAAAAGCTACAACATGGACGCGGCGGCCTGCAAACTTTTTCGCTATGCTGAACCCATTTTAAGCACAGACTGATAGCGTGATTATACTGTGAGTCACAATAAGCAAAGGGCGCGGACATGCGTGTCTTCGCGCCCTTTGCCTTTGCGACATGTGGACTCAGGGTTTTTCGTAGCCGAGCACGCGCGCTTTGAGTTGAGCGGCGCGCGGGTCTTGTTGGAATGTAACAAAGCCCTCGCGCGTGGCGCGGCGCGGAAGGAAGGGGATGGTGAGTTCACCGCGCGCCGATTCTGTCCCTGCGTTCTCCATCAGGACTTCGATGGCTACGCCTTCGGCGGTCGCGTCGCCGTGGTTGACGACCGTCACGGGGACGATGAAATTGTGCGGGCGTTGTTCGGGCGAGCCGAGTCGCACTTCGATGCTCGGCGGCTCGCTCCCCATCGTCGCGCCTTCGTAGGCGAGATAGGCGAGC
This sequence comes from Pyrinomonadaceae bacterium, assembly GCA_051006195.1. Classification (GTDB taxonomy): domain Bacteria; phylum Acidobacteriota; class Blastocatellia; order Pyrinomonadales; family Pyrinomonadaceae; genus JAIVJZ01. The sequence continues at coordinate 15,501 of JBPCIP010000167.1, read as the reverse complement.
GCGGACAGGAGGAGCACGAGGCCGACGGCGAAGACGCTCCACTCCATCCAGTTTTTCTGTATTTTGCTCATTGTAACAAGAGCCTTCCGGCGGATGCGCCGAGCGTCGCCGCCACGGCGAGCACCACCACTTGCGCGAGCGCGGTGAAGGCTGAGACACCGTCAAAGCGACCGAAGAACCAGAGGATGAACGCAGAGACGACGAGCGCGACGGCATAGGTAATGACAGTGCCCGACAGGATTGCGCTGAAGTTGTCCGTGCGGACGAGTTCCCGCGTGCCCGTGAATTCGCTGTAATGCAGGATGAACGAGCCGAGCAGGAGTGAGACGAACGCCAGTCCGAGCAGCTTGACCCACGAAATCTCGATGGCGATGACAATGATCTCTTCGGTCGGCGCAACGTTGGAGGCAAAGAGCATCGCGCCGCAGACCGCGACGACCAGTTGGCTGCGAAAGTGTCGCCCCTCTTTGCCCGCGTCCGGCTGAGCTTTTCCCGGCTCCGTTTGCCGTCCCGCGCGCTCTTCGTTTTCCCGCTTCGCCGGGGGCGGCGAGTTACCACCAAACCCCTCGTCCTCGCCTCCTCCGCCGCCTAGTTGCGCTGTGCCGACCGAGACGCCGATGGCAACCGTCATCGCTTCAATCACGATCTGCCCGACGATTTCGTTGGCCGTCATGTCAAATGTGATGCGCCCCAGCAGAAACAGCGCCAGCGCGGAGATGATGAGACCCAGACCTAGTTCTTCAATCGAGTCAATCGCCACTTCCGTTATGCTCGCGTCGCGGCGCAAACCCACATGGCGGTTGTAGCCGAGCAGCAGTAGAAACGTCGCCGACACGTAGATGCCCAGCCGCCACGGGTGCGTGGTGAACCCGCCCCACCAAACCTCCATCGTGTACAAGAGCGGCAAGCTGAACATCAAGCCGCCCGCGACGCCGCGCCCGTATTCCTGAAAAGATTGAGCGATGGTGCGTTCGTTTGAAGCGGTGGATTGGCGACCGGAAGACATAGGAAGACGGCAACAGTTAACGAACGACGAGCCGCGAGGGAGAGTCAGGGGAGTTTGAACGCCGGGTGCGAAGCGACGTAGACAGTGCGTGCGGCGGGCGCTCAGGAAGCGGAAGCGGTGCGTTCTTCTTCATCGTCGTCGCCGGTGTCTCCCGTCTCGTCGGGGGATTCGTCTTCTTCAGCGACGGGGTTCAGCTGCGGTTGCTCTTGATCGAGGTCGCGCTTGATAGCGTCGAGGATGCCGTTGATGAATTGCGTGGCCTCGTAGGTGGAGAAGCGGCGGGCGATCTCCAGCGCTTCGTTGATGGCGACGGTGCGCGGAGTCGGCTCATGAATGAATTCGTAGACGGCGAGCCGGAGCACGTTGCGATCAACGATAGCCATGCGCTCGATGCGCCAGTGTTCGGCGCGTGAACGAATGCGGTCGTCGAGTTCGGGGATGCGCGCGAGCGCGCCGAGCGCGAGCCGCGTAGCAAATTCGCGCGCCGCGTCGTCCAACTCCGTCTCGCCCAACTCAGCCCAGTAATGACGCACGAGTTGGTCGGCGCGCACCTCATCCTTCCGCGCCGCACTCATGACATCAGCCGCAAAGAGCATTTGCAAGGCACATTCGCGCGCCTTACGTCTCGAACCCATGAATTAACCCCAGAAATGAGTGATGAGTGATGAGTGATGAGTGATGAGTGATGAGTGATGAGTAAAAACATTTTCTTTACTCATCACTCATCACTCATCACTCATCACTTTGGAAATGCTTCCTTGTAAAGATTGACCAACTCGACGGCCACCATGGCGGCCTCAAAACCCTTGTTGCCGGCTTTGACACCCGCGCGATCAATCGCCTGTTCCAGCGTGTCAGCCATGACGATGCCGTAGACGATGGGCACGCCCGATTCCATCCCGGCCTGCGCGATGCCCTTCGTCACTTCGCCCGCGATGTAATCGAAGTGCGGCGTCTGCCCCCGAATGATCGTGCCGAGGCAGATTACAGCGTCGTACTTCGCCGACTTCGCCACCTTGCTCGCCAGGAGCGGAATCTCAAACGATCCCGGCACGCGAAAATGCTCGACCGCCTTCTCCGCCGCGCCCAGCCGCTCCAACGCATCGAGCGCGCCTTCGACCAGACGCGACGTGAGAAAATCATTCCAACGACTCGACACCAACGCAAAGCGAAAGCCTCTGGCGTTCAACTGACCTTGATGTGTGACGGGTTGCAAGTGGTTCAGACGGCTCCGAGCATCGTGGTAATTTGTTTCAACGGCAGTATAGGTAAACGCATGGCGAGTGACAAGCGAGGATAACGGGGACATTGATTATTTCTGAAAACCTAATCCCCAAACACGTAACAGAGCGCGGTATCCATCCTCGGCGTCTTGTGTGAAGTCTACTATCTGCAAAAGGGAGAGCGCCCAGGAAAGCTGCTCATAGTCGCAAGGCTGGTAAATGAGAGGAGCGATTTTATCTGCGTAACGGTTGTCATTGAGGGCATACAACACCTCCCGCTTAACCCACATTGACTTTACTGAGTTTGGCGAGAGAACAAGAACGAACCAGTCACATCGTTTAAGAGCAGCACCGATTTCATCATGCCACTGCTGCGCTCCGACAATATTCGTTCGACTATACCAGACGGGAATTCCGTGTCCGCACATGACTTCAGCCAAGGAGGTGACGAAAATTTGGTCTAGACTTGAGTGAGACAAAAAGACTTCGCTGGGAAGCATAGAGGAGTCCTGTGATGAAGGAATCAGGCTACTTCTTTGAGTGCTTGAGTGATCTGCCGAATGCCTTCTTCTTGACCATGTTCCGAGAGATTTATCATATTCAAATGTCGAAAAATCCAGGGGATGCTATCTTCGGGAAATTTTTCAGGGGAGCCGACAAGAACGGGAATCAAACGGTTATCGAACGACTTCTTACCTAAAGCGTAATCGATCTCCCGCCGTAATATCTTAGAGTGAATGGCGGTTGGCGTCAGGAGAACAACCATTGCTTCCGACTCATCCAACCCCTCTGCGATCTTTTTCGCCCAATTGTCTCCGGGCGAAATTTCACGCTCGGCATCCCAGACATCAAGTCCGGCTTGTTCTAAAGCCTTCGTCACCTTTCTTGCTAGTATCTCATCTGCGTATGAGTAGCTAATAAATACTTTCATTGCGTCACCTGCCTTCGCGTCTGCATAGCTCATTATTCTCTTGTTGGAGTTTTTGCACAACCGAAATTTGCAGCCCGATCAATCTCCTTTGAAAACGGGCGCGCGTTTTTCGAGGAAGGCGCGCGTGCCTTCGCGCACATCTTCGGTCGAGAAAAGGCTGCTGAAAAGTTCTGCTTCGAGTTGGAGGCCGTCTGCGAGCGGGAGGCGTGCGCCGCGTGTGACGGCTGCGAGGCAGGCGCGGATGGCGTGCGGCGCGAGTTGCGAGATAATCTGCGCGAGCGCGAGGGCTTCGGGCAAAAGTTGTTCGACTGCAACGACGCGATTGACGAGGCCGAGACGCAGAGCTTCATCAGCCGCCAAATTTTCGCCCGCGAGCATCGCGGCGAGCGCGCGTCCGTGCCCGACGGCGCGGGCGAGGCGTTGCGTGCCGCCGTAAGCGGGAATCATGCCGAGTTTAAGTTCGGGCAACGAGAAAGCGGCGTGCGCGGCGGCGATCCTCAAATGGCATGCCAGCGCGAGTTCGCAACCGCCGCCCGCCGCGATGCCGTTGACGGCGGCGATTGTAGGGACGCCGCACAATTCAATCGCTTCGCAAGCCTCCTGCCCGCGCCGCGCCGCCGCCCGCGCTCCCGCTTCGTCGAGTTCGGCGAGTTCGGCGATGTCCGTGCCCGCGCTGAAAGCCGCGCGACCCGCGCCGGTCAGGACAATCGCGCGCAAATCGCGCCGTTCGCTCAGGTCTGTGAAGAGGGCAGCGAGGCGTTCGAGCATCGGGCGCGTCAGCGCGTTGCGCTTCTCGGCGCGTTCGAGACGCACGAGGGCGACCGCCGCCGCGCCGCCCTCTTCGAGCGTGACGAGAGATTCCGCGTTCATCGTTTCTTTACACCAATTTCATCGGCACGGGGCTTTTCGGGTCGGCATAGTCGTAGAAGCCGCGCCCGGATTTGCGCCCGTAGAGACCGGCCAACACCATGCGTTTGAGCAGCGGCGGCGGCGCGAAACGCTTCTCGCGAAATTCGTTGAACATGATCTCAGCGATGTAGTAGGTCGTGTCGAGACCGACGAAGTCGCCGAGCGTGAACGGCCCCATGGGGTAGCCGCAACCGAGTTTCATCGCGTTGTCGATGTCAACGATGGAGCCGACGCCTTCTTCGAGCGCGCGGATGGCGTCGAGCATGTAGGGAACGAGCAGGCGGTTGACGATGAAGCCCGTCTTGTCGTCGGCGCGCACGGGAACTTTGCCGAGCCCTTTGCCGAACTCGATGGCCTGCTCGTAAACCGCTTCATCGGTCAAAATCGTTTTGACGACTTCGACCAGTTTCATGAGCGGCACGGGGTTGAAGAAGTGGAGGCCGATGAAACGCTTTTGACGTTCGGCGGAAGTGGCCGTCATCATCTCCGTGATGCCGAGCGAGGAGGTGTTGGAGGCGAAGATCGTTTCGGGTTTACAGAGTTCGTCGAGTTGTTTGTACGTGTCGCGCTTGATGTCGAGGTTTTCGATGATGGCTTCGATGATGATGTCGCAGTCGGCGAGGTCGGCGAATTTAGTCGTGCCGCTCAAGCGTGCGCGAATCTCCGTCTGCTGGTTGGTAGTGATCGTGCCCTTCTCCGCAAACCTGGCGAGTGATTTTTCGATTCCCTGAAAGCCGCGTTCGCAGAGTTCGTCCGACACTTCGCGGACGACCACGTCGAACCCGGCGGTGGCGGCGGTCTGCGCGATGCCCGAACCCATCAGGCCGCAGCCAAGCACGCCTACTTTTTTAATATCCATTCTCTTCTCCGTTCTCCTGTTATCAAAATTTCAACTTTTTATTTCAGAGCGATTCTCATTTCTTTCCCGGCGTCGCCTGCGGCGGCGACTGTTGCGGAGCGGGCGCGGCTTCCTGTTTTTGCAGGACGATGCCGTAGTTCACCCCTTCGGTTTCAACCCACTTGTCGGAACGCTTCTCCCACTCGGTGAAATCTGCGGCGAGTTGCTTCAACTGTCCCAACCCGCGTGCGCTCTTTCGCTCCTTCTCACCCAGGACGGCGAGGTCGTGCGCGCGCACGAGCAGTTGTTTGAGTTCGAGGCGAAGCTGGTCCGGTAGCGCTGCGAGCGGCGGGATGCGGTCGAGTTTTGCGATGGCGCGATTGGCCGCCTCCGCGTCCGCCTCGACGAAAGCCGCGCGGAAAGCTGCCTGCCCCTCGTTGATGCCCTCGACATAACTATTGACGGGCGACGCTCCCAACTGCGACAAAGTTTCGCGCGGGTTGCTGAAGTTCGGGCGGAAATTCCCGATGTGGCGGGCGACCTGGCCGAAGCCGGCGACGACGAGGGCGAGCGAGGCAAATTGGAGCGCGTGCCAGAAGAAGGCGACGCGCGCACTCTGCCCAGGTCGTTCGTAGCCGACGAAGAGCGCGAGCAGCGCGCCCGCGAAGAAGCCGCCGAGGTGCGCCGCGTTGTCGATGAAAGGAATGGTGAAGCCGATGAAGAGGTTGATCAAAATCGTCGGGATCATCCCCGTGCCGAAGGCGCGCTTGAAGCCTTCGGGCAGTTCGTGACGAAACTTGATGCCGAAGACGAAGAGCACGCCGATCAAACCGAAGAGCGCGCCCGATGCGCCCGCCGAAGGGCCATCGCCGCCGCGAAACAAAAAGCGCCCGATCACGCCCTCCGGCATCCCCATCCCCGAAGCGAAATAACTCGCCGCCACGCCCGCCACGCCCGTCGCCACCCAGAAGAAGACGAACTTCGCCGAGCCGTACAGACGCTCGACATAAGGGCCGAGGATAAAGAGGCTGTACATGTTGACGAGCAGGTGCAGCCAGCCGATGTGCAAAAAGACCGGCGTCACGAAACGCCACCACTCGCCCGCGTTGATGAGCGAATTGAACTTCGCCCCGTAAGCCTGCAAGACTGCGGGATTCTCCGAGCCACCCATCCCGGACCCGGCGAAAGTCATCAACAGAAAGATGAAGACGTTGAGGGCGAGAAAGACGAAGGTGAGCGTGGCCGGGCGCGTCAGCACCGCCCGCGCAAAGCGCATAGTCTCGTTGTCTTGAAGCATTGGTCCGGCCTGCGGCAACCGCGCCTGCCCGCCGCTCCCGACGGGCGCATCACAGACAGCGCAGGCGCTTTGCCCCGCGCCGATAATCGCACCGCAACCGCGACACATGCTCGGTCGCCCGGCGGCGGCGGCATCCCTCGTTGGCTCTGCTCCAGACAAATTTTCCACCCTCACGAGCGCGCCCCGCACCCGTCCGCACCCGAAATCGAACGCCGCCCGCGCGACCGCTCGCGCACTATAAAAATGCGCGAGTTTCACGCCGGTTATTCATCAATTCACAAGTTGACTCACTTGAAGGAAAGTTTACACCGAAGCACGCAGCGCGGGAAAGCAAGCCGGACGAAGAAGGGATGAGGGATGAGGGATGAGGGATGAAAGAAATCGTTCAAGCGATTGCAATGCTTTTTCTGATTCATCCCTCATCCCTCATCCCTTAACTCGCCCTCATCCTTTAATGAGTCCCTGCACTTTGATCTCACGCGGGGCGGTGGCTTCGCCCGTCACATCGATGGGTGCGCGCCAGACCAGCGTCTTGATGCGGCATGCGCCGGTGTTGTCTTCGCGGCAGTAGTAGAGCGTGAATTGAACGCGCAGTTCCGCCGCGCCGTCGGAGAGCGTGCGCAGGGGGAGGCGCAAGGGGAGGCGCAGCAAATCTTTTCCCGCGCGCGTGAGTTTTGTCGGCGCATCGCCGCCCGCAAAGGCGAGGTGCTCTGCGCCGCGCTCGACGGAGACTTGCAGACGTTGCGGCGCGAGTTCGTTCAAGTGATAACCGGCGGGCAAAGCCACCTCGACGATGAGCGCGGTGCCCGTCGCCGCGCGCGCGAGGAGACGTTGCGGCGCGACTGTTATCTCTTCGGCGTTGGGCGCGGCAGCAGCGGGCGCGGCGGCGGCGTTCGCTTCCATTTGCCCGGCGCTCGATGCGGGCGGACGTAAACCACGCAAGTTGAGCGTCGAAGATCGGCCTGTGGCGAGATCGACGACGCGGACGGCATGGTTATTCGTGTCGGCGACGTAGAGTTTGCCGTTGGCGACGGCGAGGCCGCCGGGTTCATAAAAAGAAGGCGATGCGCCGTCCGCCTGTCCGGGCCGGCCCGTGCCTACGAAAGTTTTCACCATGCGCGTATTCGGATCGAGTCGTTTGATTTTGTGATTGTAAGTGTCTGCGATGAAGACCGCGCCATCCGCGTAGAGCACGCCGAGCGGATGCTGCAAACGCACTACGTCGCCCGCGCCGTCTACGTCGCCGAACTCGAAGAGGTCGCCGCCCGCGAGCGTCCGCACGTTACCGTAAGTGGAGATGAGCGATGAGTCCTCGGCTCGCGGCATCTCGAAGCGCGGCGACGTGGAACGGTCAACCGGCGTGGGCACGGGCGCGGACACAACTTCCGCCGGAGACGGCGTGGGCACGTTGAGATCAATCGCGCGGATGATATTCGATTCGCTGTCGGCGACATAGAGACTGCGCCCGTCGGTCGTGAGGCCGGAAGGCTGCGCGAAACCGGAGGCGAGCCGCGCCCCATCGATGCGCGCTTCGCGCCCCGAACCGGCGAAGACGGCAACTTGATTATTGGTGAGATCGAGTTGCCAGATTTGATGCGGCCCGGCCATCGCGATGTAGAGCACTCGCCCGGCGAGTTGCAAATCCCAGGGGGAATTCAAGGCGACGTTGCGCGCCGTCGGCCCCGCCGTTTCGTCGCCGAAGCCGCGCGCCTGCGCGCCCGTGCCCGCGACGGTCGAGACGGTGCGCGCTTTCAGATCGACGCGGCGGATGAGATGGTTCTCGGTGTCGGCGACATAGAGCGCGTCGCCGTCGAGCGCGAGTCCCTGCGGGCGATAAAAAGTGGCTTTGTCAAACGCCCCTTCGCCCGCGCCGCGTTCGCCCGTGCCGATTGCTTCGAGGAACGTGCCGTCGAGTTTGGTGACGACGATGCGGTTGTGATTCGAGTCGGCGATGTAGAGCCGGTCGGTTTTCGCGTCGGCCAGCAGTTTGCCGGGAAAGGCGAGCGGCAGATCGCCCACCTTCGCGCGTTCGAGCGTCAACTTGAGCGGCACTTCTTTCAACTCGCCGCGCTTGCGCGCTGCCGCGAGCGTTTCGGCAATTGCCGCGTCGATCACTTCATAATTGCCCTCGCCTTCGACCCTGCCGACGACGTAGCCCGCCGGATCGATCAACACCTGCGTCGGCCACGCGCGCACGGCGTAAGATTGCCAGATGCGAAAGTCGGCATCGTTGACGATGGGGTGTTCGATCTCGTAGCGCAGCACGATCTGGCGGATGTTATCGGTCTGCTTCTCGTTCTCGAATTTGGCGGAATGGACGCCGATCACGACGAGGTTGTTCGGGTACTTCGCTTCGAGCCGTTTGAGGTCGGGGATGATGTGGATACAGTTGATACAACCGTAGGTCCAGAAATCCAGCAGCACCACCTTGCCTCTGAGCGCGGCGAGCGAGAGCGGCTGCTCGGTGTTGAGCCAGCCGCGTGAATTGTCGAGTTCCGGCGCACGCACGCGCCCGCGATCCGGGATTGCCATCTCCTCATCACCTTTCTGTTGAGCCGGGTCACTCGTCTGCGCCGTCGTGCGATTGGTGAAGGACAGCAGCGCGAGCAGCAGCGAAGCGGCGGCGAGGATCAAACGTTTACTGAACATCAAAACTCCTTATGCCATCAGACCGATTTCAAACTTCCGGATTTGAAATCCCAAGTGAATAAAACGAGAGATAAGACGACACGCGCCTGTTCGGTGTCGGTGAAGCTGGCACGGGCACGCCGCATTGAACATCGTGCACTGCTTAGCGCGCCGCTCGAACAGTAGAGCGTGAGCCTGCGGGTTTCGTCTCTTCTCGCAAAGTTTTGCCGGACAGTTTACCATGTTGCGCGAAGCATGAAAGAAACGGCAACAGACAACACATCGATGACGCACGCGATTGGCGAAGAAACGCCGGGAAACGAAAAGCGCAGGTTGTTTATGATGCGCGCGGGCGCACATCTGTTCGCCGTCTATGTCGATGAAGTCGAAGCGACCAGTGAAAATTTAACGCCGACGCCGCTGCCCTTCGCGCCGCCACCGGTGCGCGGCGTCGTCAGCCAACGCGGTCGCATACTGACCGTCATCGATCCGCTGTTGCTCTTTCCCGATTCGCCCCCTGCAACTCCGGTATCGCCTTTAACCGGATCATCCGCGCCCCTCGTCGTCGCGCTCAAAGGCGACGAACAACTCGCGCTCTCAATCGAACGCCTCGAACCCGCGCTCGACTTGTTGGCCGCCGAGGCGGATGTCGCGGATGATGTAAGCTCTCTCCTGCGCCGCACCATCCGACATCAAAGCATGGAGATCGCTTTACTGAATCCCGCGCGCCTCTTCGATGCCGCCATGCGCGGCGTTGACCGCCGCCGCCGCCGAACATGATAGATGAGACAAAGCTATAAATGGTGAATGACTCAGAACCGGCCTTTCACCATTTACCCTTCACCCTTTACTATTTACCAGCTATGAATGAACAAGCATTCGCGTTGCTCGAATACGACAACTTGCGGGCGTTGGTGAGGCGCGGGGCGCAGACGTTGGTGGGGCGCGCGCGCGTGGACCAACTTGCGCCGCTCGATACTGTGGAAGTTGTCCGGCAGGCGTTGCGGGCGGTCGCCGAGTGTGTCGAGTTGCGGCGGCGGGGCGGCGCGTGGTCCTTCTCGGAGTTGAGTGATCCGGCGGAATCAATCGCGCGCCTGCGGATCGAAGGCGCGATGCTTGAGCCGTTGCCGCTGCTCGAACTCGCACGCCTTTGCGATCAAGTCGGCGAAGCGCGGGCGCGCATTCAGGCGGAGCGCGCCGACGCGCCCGTGTTGTGGGAACTCGTCGCAGAGTTGCCGCGCGAGTTGTACAGTCTGGCGGCGCGCGTGACGGCAAAGATACTGCCGAGCGGCGAACTAGACGACCGCGCCAGCCCCGAACTCGCGCGTCTGCGCCACGAGGTCAACCGCCTGCGTTCCGCCATCACGCGCTCGCTGGAGAATCTCATGCGCCGCTCCGACGAGGCGATTCAAGACCAGCTCGTGACGGTGCGCAACGACCGCTTCGTGATCCCCGTCCGGGCCGATCATCGCGGGCGCGTGGGTGGCGTCGCGCATGGCTTCTCTTCGTCCGGCGCGACCGTCTTCATCGAACCGTTGGAGACGATTGACGGCAACAACGAACTGCAAAATTTGCGCGAGACCGAGGAACGCGAAATTACGCGCATCCTTTCGACGCTGACGGAAGAGTTGCGGCGCGAACTGCCCGCCATCGAGCGCGCGGCGGAGGCGGTCGCCGAACTCGACTTCATCAACGCGAAAGCTGTCATGGCCGTGCGTTTCAACTGCGTGCAACCGGAAGTAAGTGCGGAGTCGGCGCTCGAACTCGACGCGGCGCGTCATCCGTTGCTCGAAGAAAATTTGCGCGCCGCGAACGGCGAGATTGTGCCCGTCTCGTTCCGGCTTGATGCGGAGCATCCGTTGATGGTCATCTCCGGCGCGAACGCGGGCGGCAAAACCGTCGTCCTGAAAACCGCCGGACTGCTCGCGCTGATGGCTCTCTCCGGCCTGCACGTTCCGGCGCGCACGGCCAGTTTTCCCTTCTACGCCTCGGTGCTCGCCGACATCGGCGACAGCCAGTCGCTCGCCGCCAATCTCTCGACCTTCACCGCGCATGTCGCCAACATCAGCCGCATGCTCGAACTCTGTGCCGCGCCCGCGCTCGTCTTACTCGACGAAGTCGGCACGGGCACAGACCCGGAGGAAGGCTCCGCGCTCGGCGTCGCCGTCGTGGACCATTTTCGCCGCGCGTGCGGCGCGCACGTCGTTGCGACGACGCACTACAGCGGCTTGAAGCAATATGCGGCGAACGAAACGGGCGTGATTAACGCCAGCGTCGAATTCAATGAGAAGACTTTGCAGCCGACCTATCGTTTGCTCGTCGGCTTCGCCGGTTCATCATCCGGGATCGAGATCGCGGGGCGGTTCGGTTTCCCGCGCCAAATCGTCGAGGCCGCCGCCTCGCGCGTCAATGAATCGTCGCGCGAGGCGACCGAATACCTGCGCCGCATCAAGCGCGAGGCGGAAGAGGCCGCAGCCCTGCGCCGCGCGCTCGAAGAGGAACGCGCCGCCGTCGCCGAGAAATATTTCACGCTCGACCGCGACGCCGAACAGCGCGAACGCGAACGCCAGACAAACTTCGAGCGCGAGTTGCGCGCCGCCGTCACGGATTTTGAACAACGCTCGAAAGAACTCTTCTCCAAGATCGAGGATCGCGCCGAGCGCATCCGCGTCGAACGCGAGGCCGCGAGCCGCGCCGCCGAACTGCGCCGCGAAGCCCAACGCGCCGCCGCCAGCGCACGCCCCAACGCGACGACAGCGGGCACGCGACCTGCTGCGACGAAAGCGGCAAACGCGGAACAGCCGGGCGGCGTGCGTGTCGTCCGGCAAGCGCGAGCGGAAATGGAGTCGCCCCGCGCGAAGTCCGGCGGCGAAGCATTTCAGCCCGCCACGGTCGCGCGCGAGATCGTCAAAGGCGACACGGTGCGGTTGCTGACGCTCGGCAAAACGGGCGTCGTCGAAAGACTGACGGCGACCGACGCCGAAATTCGCATCGGCCATGTTCGCCTGCGCGAAAAACTCGGCAACCTCGAATTGATGGAACGTGCCCCGCAAGGGAAACAGGCACCCGAACAGGCGCGCGGTTCGCAACTCGAACGCATGGCCGCCGCCGCCGCGCGCGAAACCGATGTGCGCCTCAGCCGCTCGAACGATGCGCCCCGCGTGGAACTCAACCTCATCGGCCACACCACCGACGAAGCCGTGGACGCCGCCGACAAATTTCTCGATGCCGCCTACCTCAACGGCCTCGCGCGCCTGCGCATCATCCACGGCCATGGCACGGGCGCGCTGCGCCGCGCCATCGCCGACTTTCTGCGCCACCATCCCCACGTCGAAACTTTTGCCCCCGCCCCGCCCGATCAAGGCGGCGCAGGCGCAACGCTGGTCGAGTTAAAGCAATAGAGTTTTCCACCCCTTTTGCTTTGGTAGAATCACAGTATGCGCTTCCCGCAAACATTCATTGATGATCTGAAACGACAGGCGGACATCGTGCGCGTCGTGCAGGACTACGTGGCGTTGAAGAAGAAGGGCGCGAACTGGATGGCGTGCTGCCCGTTTCATCAGGAGAAGTCGCCTTCGTTTTCGGTCAGCCCGGCGAAGGACATCTTCTACTGTTTCGGTTGCCAGAGGGGCGGGAGCGTCTTCAATTTCGTGATGGAAATGGAGCGCGTGTCGTTTCCCGAAGCGATCAAGATCGTGGCGGAGAAAGTGAACATGCCGCTCCCCGCGATGGAGGACGACAAACGTTTCGAGTCGCGCCGCAAAGAAGCGGATGAAGTCGTCGAACTTAATTCATGGGCGCTCGAATGGTGGGAGGGGCAATTAACGGAAAGCAATCGGGAAGCGAAAGCGGCGCGCGACTACATCGAGGGGCGCGGCATCACGGAAGAGACGCGCCAGGTGTTTCGTTTGGGCTACGCGCCGGATAGCTGGGACGGGTTGAGTGCTTACCTGAAACGCAAGGGCGCGGACGCGGCGCAGATCGAACGCAGCGGCCTCGTCGTGAAAAAGGACGCGGGCGGCTTTTATGATCGTTTTCGCGGGCGCGTCATCTTTCCGGTGCTGGATGCGCAGGGCAGGGCCGTGGCGTTCGGCGGGCGTGTGATGCAAACGGGCGAACCGAAGTATCTCAATTCCCCTGAGACTGCGGCCTACACGAAGGGGCGACATCTCTATGGTTTGCACCAGACGCGCGACGAGATCAGGCGCAAGAAGTTCGCCATTCTGGTAGAAGGCTATCTCGATCTGATCATCCCTTACCAATTCGGCGTGCGCAATGCCGTGGCGAGCCTCGGTACGGCTCTAACCGCAGAACAAGTGAGCTTACTGGCGCGGTTTGCGCGTAAGGTTGTAGTCAACTATGATGGTGACAGCGCAGGAATGAAGGCAGCAAGACGAGCATTCACTGTCTTTGAACCGTTCATTAAAGATGGTTTTGAAGTAAAAGTCCTAGTGCTGCCCGACAACGCTGACCCTGATGAGTTCATCAAAATGTACAGCCTTGATGAATACAACAAGCGCCGGGGTGAAGCACCCTCACTAATACAATTCGTTATTGATTTAGCATCGAAAGGGCGCAACTTACACCGCGCAACTGATAAAGCTGAAGCGGTTGAAGAAGTAGTTCCTTTTATTCGTGCTGCTCCCAATTCAATACAGAAGCGTGATTACTTCGACTTGGCGATGTATGCGTTTCATGTCGAGGACACTTTACGCAAAGAGATATGGCAGAGCGTAAAAGCGAAGCCAACAGGAACAGCGACCTCGAACGACGCTGAAATTAAGCAGAGGATCGCGAAAGATCAGAGCGCGCCGCTCACGGTGGCGGAACAACGCCTGCTCGAACTTCTCGTCCACGAGCCTGATCTGCGGCGCTTACTTTTGCCACGCATCGAGGCGGACGACTACGAGGACCTGCCGACCGCCGGAGTCTTTCGCGCGCTTGCGGAGATCGAAGCAGCGGGCGCGGCGGTTGACTTCGACACGCTCGGTGCGCGCACGGAAGGCGACGCCATCGCTGTCGATCTCGTGCCGCTTCTGTTAATGAACGCACCCGAAGAACGCGCGCAGGGCGAAGCGACAGACGACATTCAAGCCGAAGCCGAAAGTTGCCTGCTCACGCTTCGCTTGATGAAAGTGGAGCGGCGTTTGAAAGATTTGGCGATGGAGATCAACGCCGCCGAGCGGGCGGGCGACGATGAGCGGCGCGACAAACTCATCATGGAAAACTTAGATTGGACGAGACGCCGGAGCGCGCTATTCCCGCGCAACTAAGCGGCGCGTAGAGAGAAAGAGAGAGAGAATATTGACAACAGATCAAGTGGGGCGTCTTTACTCAAATTTGAAACCGCAGTTTACAGGCAACGAAGCGAACGGCAACACTTGCACATCTAAAAGCTAAATCATATGGTGCGCATGGAAGAGAAAAATCAGGACGAGATCGTGCAACGCCTGTTGGAGTTGGGCGGCGATAAGAAGTACCTCACGTTTGACGATCTCAACCGTGAGTTGCCCGACAGCATCGTCTCGCCCGACGACATCGAGGATGTCCTGCAAAAGTTGGATGGCGCGAACATCATCGTCGCCGATTCCGACGAACGCCTCATCGAGCAGGCTGCCGCCATCGCCACGCCGGATGACGAGGAAGCCGGTGATGAAGACGAAGTAAATCTCGACCTCTCGGCGGGCGAGTTGGATAAGGCGAACGATCCGGTGCGCCTGTACCTGCGCGAGATGGGCGTCGTCGCCCTGCTTACACGCGAAGGCGAAGTCGCCATCGCCAAACGCATCGAGCGCGGGCAAATCAAAACGCGAAAAGCCATCTCGCGTTCTCCCATCGCCGTCAGTGAACTCCTGAAACTCGGGGGCGAGCTTGAAGGCGGCAAGATCAGTATCCGCGACGTGGTGACCTTCTCCGAGCAGGCCGAGTTGACCGGCGTCGAAGACAAGACGGAAGAGTATTACCAGTGGACCATTGAAGGCATCAATAATATTCAGAAGCATTACAAAGCGGGGCTCAAAGAGTGGGAACGGTTGCGCGCCGAGCAGAAATTGATGCGCGACAAGAAGTCGAAAAAACTCCTGCGGCTGAAGCGGAAAGTAGCGCGCACGCGCCTTGAGATCGCGCAAGAGATCGGGCAACTTAATTTGACGGAATGCGCCCGCCAACGCTTGATCGGAGCGATTCGCGCCATCGCCAGAGAGGCGCGCACCGCCGAGCGCGACATCGACAAATTCACGGAGAAGCTCAACCGGAAACGCCTTAAACCGGAGGAGGAGCGAGACAGTAAGCGGCACATCACGGCGGCGCGGCGCAAGTTGCAACAGATCGAAACTGAAAGTTTCATCTCGCCCGTCGAGGTCAAGCGTTCGCTCCAGGCAATCGTCGTCGGCGAACACGCGACAGCGCAGGCCAAGAGCGAATTGACGGAAGCGAATCTGCGGCTCGTCGTATCCATTGCCAAGAAGTACACGAATCGCGGTCTCCAATTTCTCGACCTCATTCAGGAGGGCAACATCGGTTTGATGAAGGCCGTGGAGAAATTCGACTGGCGGCGCGGCTACAAGTTTTCGACCTATGCGACGTGGTGGATCCGTCAGGCCATCACGCGCGCCATCGCCGACCAGGCGCGCACCATCCGCATCCCCGTCCACATGATCGAGACGATCA
>JBPCIP010000166.1:0-13243 GCA_051006195.1 Pyrinomonadaceae bacterium | reverse complement strand
TGCTTCTGCTTCCTTCCTTCCAAGATCAGATCGAGCGCGAGGAGGCCGGCGCCGAGGCAGATGCTGGCGTCGGCGACGTTGAAGGTCGGCCAGTAGTAGTCGCCCGCGTGGAGGGCGATGAAGTCGATGACGTGGCCGAAGCGCAGGCGATCCGTCAGGTTGCCCGCGATCCCTGCGAGGAGAAGAGCGCACGCGCCGAGGATGCGGTCGTCGGAACGCGGCGTGCGGAAGAAGTAAGTGAGGACGGCGACGGCGGCGGCTGAGGCCAGCGCGGCAAGCGCCCAACGCCCCCACGAGCCGCCGTTCTGCAACTGCCCGAAGGCGATGCCGGGGTTCTCCGCGTAGGCGAGATCGAGCAAGCCGCTGATGATCGTCCGGTCCTGACCGAGACGCAAGTGGCGCACCGCCCACGCCTTCGTCACCTGATCGACCAGATAGATGCCGAAAGCCGCGAGCAGATACCAGATGCGCCAACTGGCGAAATGCGGATTGCGGATCGCGGATTGCGGATTGGGGGCACGATCTGTTGTCGTCACGCCGCACCCCCTTCCCGTTCGATCTCGGCCAACGCCTCGACGCAGCGTTCGCATGCCGTCGGGTAACGAGTTGATTCGCCGACGCGCACGGAATAGCTCCAACAACGCTCGCACTTCTCGCCGTCGGCGCGTGAAACACTACTCGTGAAAGCCCCGCCAGTAGGAACGTCAGACTCAATCACATCCACTTGCGAGACGATGAACAGATAACGCAATTGGTCTTCGTAACGTTTAAGCAATTCATATGTCTTACCTGCGCCTGTGATCTCCACGCGCGCTTCAAGGGAACTGCCGATCACCTTAGCGATACGCTCTTTCTCAAGCGCAGCCAAAACTTCTTCGCGCACCTCGAACAACTGCGCCCAACGCGCGGCCATCTCCGTATCGCGCAGTCCGCGCGGCGCGGGAAACTCCGCGAGATGTACCGATGCAAGTAACTCCGATGCCTCTGCATTTCCTCGCGGAAGATTCTCCCAGATTTCGTCGGCGGTAAAGACCAGCACGGGAGCGAGCAAGCGCGCGAGGGCGTCGGCAATCCGGTGAAGCGCGGTCTGCGCCGAGCGGCGCGCGTCGGCGCGCGGCGCAGCGGTGTAGAGCCGATCCTTGATGATGTCGAAATAGCGCGCCGAGAGCGTCACGGTGCAGAAGTTATAAAGCGTGTGATAGACGGTGTGAAACTCGTAAGTCTCATAACCGGCGCGCACGCGCTCGATCACCGTGTCGAGTTCGGCGAGCGCCCAACGGTCGATCTCCTGCATATCTTCAAGGGCAACGCTATCACGCGCCGGGTCGAAGCCGTCCAGATTGCCGAGGGCGAAGCGCGCGGTGTTGCGTAGTTTGCGATAGCCGTCCGAGACGCGTTGCAGTATTTCGTCGGAGCAGCGCATGTCTTCGTGATAATCGCTCGACGCGCACCAGAGGCGGATGATCTCCGCGCCCGATTGTTTGATCACGTCGTTGGGCGACACAGAGTTGCCCGTCGATTTGTGCATCGCTTTGCCCTGCCCGTCCACGACCCAGCCGTGCGTGAGCACCGTGCGATAGGGCGCGTGGTCGTGGGCGGCGAGGCCGACCATCAGCGACGAGTTGAACCAGCCGCGATATTGATCGCCGCCTTCCAGATACATGTCGGCGGGCCAGCGCAATTCTTCATAGTGTTCGAGCACGGCGACCGAGGATGAGCCGCTATCGAACCAGACATCGAGGATGTCCGTCTCTTTCGTGAACTCCGTGGCTTTGCAGTTCGGGCAGGCAAAGTTCTCCGGCAGCAGTTCCTTCGCTTCGCGCGCGTACCACGCGTCGGAGGATTCGCGCTCGAAAATATCCGCGACGTGATTGATGACCGCAGCATCTGCGACAGCTTCATCGCATCCCGTGCAATAAAAGACCGGGATCGGCACGCCCCACACGCGCTGGCGCGAGACGCACCAATCGGGACGCCCCTTGAGCATGTTGCGCATGCGATCTGCGCCCCACGCCGGAACCCACTCGACGCGCTCCACTTCGCGCAGCGCGCCCGCGCGCAGAGATACGGGCGGGTCTATCTCGTTCTCCGTATAGTTCGTCAGATCGCGCCCGTCGTCGTCCTGCTCAATGGGAGGTTCGGGCGCACGCGCGTCTAAAGAGATGAACCACTGCGGCGTCGCACGGAAGATGACGGGGTTCTTGCAACGCCAGCAATGCGGGTAACGATGATTGTAATTTTCGCTGAACAGCAGCGCGCCGCGCTCGCGCAGAAATTCTACGATCTTCGCGTTCGCTTCAAACACGCGCTCGCCCGCGAAGAATTCGACTTCCGAGGTGAAGCGCCCCGCGCTATCCACCGGGCAATAGATGTCTAAGCCGTACTGCTTGCCGATGACAAAGTCATCGTGGCCGTGGCCGGGTGCGGTGTGGACGCAGCCCGTCCCGGCTTTGCCGGTGGCGGATTTATCGCGCGCCTCTTTCACGTCGAGTTCCGTTTCGGCGTCGGCCTCGCCGCCGAGCGTGACGTGCTCGCCGAGGATGACGAGCGACGGGCGATCAAGCCACGCATGACGACATTCGAGACGGTCGAGTTTCGCGCCCGGAAAGCGCGCGATGATCTTCGGCGCGTCGAGTCCGCACTTCCCGGCGACGGCCTCCGCCAGTTCGCTCGCGACGATGTACACCTCGTCGCCGTGCTCCATCGCCGCGTATTCAAAGTTCGGATTGACGGCGATGGCAAGGTTCGCGGGCAACGTCCAGGGCGTCGTCGTCCAGATGAGGAAGAAGACACGGCGTCCGGCGAGCGCGGGGTCGATTTGCGCCGCATCGTTCGCCAGCGGAAACTTCACGTAGACGGAAGGACTCGTGTGCTCTTTGTATTCAACTTCGGCTTCGGCGAGCGCCGTTTGATCATAGACGCACCAGTAGACAGGACGCGCGCCTTTATAGACGTAACCGCGCTCGACGAAGCGACCGAACAGACGCGCAGTCTCCGCTTCGTATTGATTCGACATCGTGAGATAAGGATTCTCCCACAATCCCAGGACGCCGAGCCGTTGAAAGTCTTTCGTCTGTCGCTTCAACGCTTCAGCCGCATGCTCGCGGCAGGCGCGGCGCACGCTCACCGGGGGCATGTTCGCTTTCTTCGCGCCGAGTTTTTTATCGACATAGAGTTCGATGGGCAGGCCGTGACAGTCGTAGCCGGGAACATACGGCGCGTCGTAGCCGAGCATCGTGCGCGATTTGACGACGAAGTCTTTGACGATCTTGTTGAGCGCGGTGCCGAGATGGATGTCCGCGTTGGCGTAGGGAGGCCCATCGTGGAGGATGAATTTTTCGCGACCCTCGCGGGCATCGCGGATCATTTGGTAGAGATTGATCTCCGACCATTTTTTAAGGCGCGCGGGTTCGGCCTGTCCGAGGTTGGCTTTCTGCGCGAAGTTGGTCTTCGGCAAATTGACGGTCTTCTTCAGTTCGAGTGGTGTTTCGGTAGACATAACATTTTTCAAATTTCGCGAAAGAATCTTGCAACATAAAACCGGAAAGTCCCAAGTCCAAAGTCTGACCTTGAACCTGGGACTTCGGAATGGTGGAGCCGGACGGGCGAGTTCAGCCGATGAACAATTCATCCTCTCCATAGGTCTGGTCGATTTGTTTGGGGGCGGGCGACACCAGCACTTCCAGACCGCGCCGGACGCCCGCCATAATCGCCGCCAACTCGCGCGCCGGTTCGACGAGTTTCGTGTGGATGAAAAACGTGGTGGCGGAAAATTGTCGCTGCGCCTGATCGATGGTCAAGCTCATCTGTTCGACTTTATCGCGCGCCGTCACCGCCGTGTAGCCGACGAGTTGTTTGAGTTCGCGCACCTCTTCTTTGATGAGCGCGGACGACTCGGAAAAATGGACGGAAGCCGTCGCCAGATGCGACGACATCAGCGTCACCTGTTCGGCCACTTCTTTGCCCTGCGCCGCGATCTCTTTCACCTGCTCGCTCAAAAGCGCGACGCGGTCCAGCAAAGGCTCCGCCCGCCGTTCGAGATTGCCGATGGTCTGCACGACGCGCCGCACCGTGAACGCCATCGCGACGACCGCCGCCGCGATCACGAAGAACATCGCCGCGACGAACACCAGCACCCAGAAGGCCGGATCATTTACGCTCATCTGAAAAGCTAAAGCGGACATACGCATTGTCGATTTCGGATTGCGGAATGCGGATTGAAAAATGATTGTTTCTAATCCGCAATCCGCAATCCGAAATTCTAGGGTTTCTCCGATTCGTAATAGGTCGGCGCTTGGTCGAGAATGTTAGAGCTTTCGGAGCGGCGCTTCTCTTCCGTATAGGCGCGTTTGCCCGCATCGATGGCGGCTGACAAATTTTCGCCGCGCCGGGCGGCCACCTCACGCGCCGCGCCCGCCACCTCGCCCGCCTTATGCGAGGCCGTCGAATACAGTTCCGTCGCGCGCTCGCGCGAAACTTCGTAATACTCGTTGGCTTTATCGCGTGCGCGGTCAACCCCTTGCCGCGTCACGTCGGCGAGGTCGCCGCGCAATTCGCGCCCCGACTTCGGGGCAAACAGCAACGCGCACGCCGCGCCCACCGCGCCGCCGAGTAAAAAGCACGCGAGTTGCGATGAGAAATCCGACTCGTCGCGCCGCGCGCGGTTTCTTCGTACACCTTGATTGGACATTACCACGATTCCTTTTCTTCAAGTCGAAAGCCGGGCGGCCTCGACGCATAGTTGCGGAAAAGTTAAACCCCTGTCACCTCGCAAAAAAAACTATAACAAAGAGGCGCAAAGAGGCGCAAGAAATGGTCATGTAAAGAAGAAGTTAACTATCCGATAAATTGAATCGCGCGACGGATTTTACGGTGCGCCCTTATGAATTGACTCCCGGATGCTATTTCACCAAACTGACTTGCCCGCCGGCCTTAAGGCAGCAATAAATTCTTCCGGGTCATCGGGCGAGACGACGATGGTTTTGTCCTTGAACTTGAGCACGACTGACTTCGCGCCGTCGGTGACGTAAGCACGGTACGCGCCCAGACGGCTGTCATAGTAGTTGCCCGCGAAAGCAAACAATCCGCCGTTTGCAAAGGTGCGGATCGATCCGGTCATCGCTCCGGGCACATAACGGGCGGAAGACAGTTCGGAAAGTTCAATATTGTGCGACCAGCCGAGACGGTGGACGGTGAGTCGATCCGCCGAGACGCTATAGCCGCGCACGGTGAACAGAGCGGCGCAGGCTAACAGGACGAGGGGCATGACCGTTCCGACGAAAGAAATGCCAATCGCGCCATTGAGCAGTTGCCATAAACTGTAAACGCAGAGGCCGAGCAGCAGGCAGGAGACGCCCGCCGTGATGGCTTTCAGTTGCGCCCCCCACGTCGCCTCAAAATATCGACCGCTGGCGGCGGGAGACAACATAGTTTCGTCAACGCTCAATGCTTGGCTTGCAGTGAAACGTCTTCAACGGGCAGTCGATATTCATCCGGTCGGTTGAACTTCGGCGCGGGAGTTTCCGTCTTCTTCATGCATTCGTCTCCGCCCTCATTCTACCGCTTCGAGCGCGCCGCTCCTCAATTATTCTCGCCCGCAACGACGAGCAGTCGCCCGGTTCCGGGTGCGACCCCGACCGTCTTCACCGGACTCGGAATGATGGACGGGCGAAGGGAGATTCGTTGCGCGCGAAGGATGTTCGGAGACGCGCTCGCCGGAACCTTTCAATCGGTCTGGTTCGCAACGTCGTCGTTTTGGTAATTGAGCAATTTGCGGTAGAGGGTTTTGCGCCCGATGCCGAGGGTGCGGGCGGTGCGGGTTTTGTCGCCGCCGGTGTAGTCGAGAGTGGCTTCGATGGCGCGGCGTTCGATCTCTTCGAGGGTCGAGGGCACGTCGAGTTCGAGTTTAATGGCGCGGCCTTCCTGAGCGGCGCGGGTGCGTTCGTGGCGGGTGCTGGCGCGCGCTTCGAGGAGTGGGCGGCTGATGGCTTCGGGCAGATCGTCGAGCTCGATTTGCCGACCGGAGGCGATGATCACGGCGCGCTCGATGGCGTTCTCCAACTCGCGCACGTTGCCCGGCCAGTCGTAATTGGTGAAGGCGGCGAGCGCGTCTTTCGAGATGCCGGAGATGTAACGCCCGGTCTTCTGTTTGTAGTGTTCGAGAAAGTGGATGACGAGCGGGTGGATGTCTTCGGCGCGTTCGCGCAAAGGCGGCAGGCGAACGGGGAAGACCGAGAGACGATAAAAGAGATCGCGGCGAAATGCCCCCTCCTCCACGGCGCGTGCGAGATCGACGTTCGATGCGGCGATGACGCGGACATCGGCCTTGACGACATCGTTCCCGCCGACGCGCGTGAACTCTCCGTCCTGCAAGACGCGCAGCAGGCGCACCTGCGCCGACAAACTCATCTCGCCGATTTCATCGAGAAACAACGTCCCGCCGTCTGCCTCTTCAAACTTCCCGCGCCGCCGCGCGCGCGCGTCGGTGAACGCGCCGCGTTCGTGGCCGAAGAGTTCGGATTCGAGCAGCGTTTCGGGGATCGCGCCGCAATTGAGTTTGACGTAGGCGCGGTCCTTGTTTTGCGAGTTGTAGTGAATCAGATTGGCGAGCAGTTCCTTGCCCGTGCCGGATTCGCCTTGAATGAGCACGGAGGTCTGCGTGTCGGCGACGTTCAAGGCGAGTTCGACGGCGCGGCGGATGGCGGGAGCCTGGCCGATGATACGGTCTTCGGCGCGGCGTTGATGAAGCACCGTGCGCAGACGCATCACTTCCGCCGACAGTTGGTCGCGCTCTAACGCGGTGCCGAGTTGGTCCGCGATGCCTTCGACCAGAGCGGTCTCGTGTTCGTCGAAACTCTCGCGCGCCGCGCTCCAGACGAGGCCGAGCAAACCGAACGTCTGCCCGCCGACGTGGACCGGGGCGACGAGCGCGGCATGGCCGCCGAGCGTGGCGTTGAACATGAAACGCAGCGGCGGCGGGAGCGTCGTGTCGAAGACTTGCAGCGTCTCGCTCGCGGTGAACAATTCTTGCAACGCGGGAAACTCGCTGATGTCGATTGCCTGCCCATGCTCTTTGATGAGGCCCCGCACGCCCTCGGTCGCGGCGTGCGGCGCAGCTTTGAAGGCGGCGAGGCTAATGGCTTTCCCCGTCGGGTTCAGCACGCCGAGCGCGCAGTAGTCCGCGCCGACAAGCGCGAGAGCGCGTTCCAACACGAGCGAGGTGACTTCGTTGAAATCCGAACGCGCGTTCAAAGTGTTGGCGATCTCCAAGAGCGCGCGGGTCCGGTGCGACTCCCGTTGCTGATCCGTGTAGAGTCGCGCGTATTGATAGCCAACGGCGATCTGGCGCGCGATGGATTGGAGGAAAGAGACTTCTTCATCGATCCATTTGCGCGGCGCGCGCACCGTGTGCATCCCGACCAGTCCGAGCACGTCGCCGCCGAGCACGACGGGCACGACCAGGAGCGAGCGCGTGTTGAGATTCGCGGGCAGGAGGCCGACTTTCGGGTCGAGATTGGGCGCGGCAGTGTCGTCGATGCGGATGGGCTGCGCGAGATTGAAGCGTCCGGCTAGTTGCCGGAAATCGACGGGGACCGAAGTGCCGAGGCTCGAAGGGATGTCTGAGGACGCGCGCCATTCGTGGCTGATGCGCAGTTCGCCTTCGGCGGCGAGTTGGATCACATCGCAGCGGTCCACATGCATCATCTGGCCGAGTTCGCTGACGACGGCTTGCAGAAATTTGTCGAGGTCGATCTTGGTGTGGATGGTCGGCGCGAGGCGGTTGATGATCGCCTCGCGCGCTTCGTGCATCTTGATCTTGCGTTCGAGCGAGAGCGTCTCAACGCTCGTGATGGAAGTGGGCTGCAAAGACAACGGCGCGCTGCTCCTTACCAGACAAACTCGCCGGCGCGAGAGCCGCCGCGTCTCGAACTCTATTCGTGATGCGACAGCTTAAACGCGCTCAGGCGAGAGTAATGTTGAGCGCAGATGATAACGAAGCGGGGAGACAAAAGGAAGGATTGAGGGGAAGTGATGAATGCGTGAGCGATAAATGACGAAGAGCAGATGAAAAGCATGATGCTTTTCATTCTGCATCCATCATTTTCTTATCTCACCTGGGAGAGAGAGAAGGCGAGGCGTGCGTCGTCGGAGTTGAGCAGGGGATGATAAGTTTTGCCGTAGCGGGCGGTGATGTGGCGGACGTAGTTTTGCGTTTCGGGGTAGGGCGGGATGCCGTCGTATTTGTCAACCGAGCCTTCGCCCGCGTTGTAACCGGCGAGGGCGAGTTTAATGTCGCCGTCGAATCTGTTCAGGAGCCAGCGCAGGTATTTTGTGCCGGCGGCGACATTGGCCTCTGTCCCCACGGTGTTCTCGACGGCAAAGCGGCGCGCGGTGGCGGGCATCAACTGCATCAGGCCTTCCGCGCCCGCGGGGGATTTGGCGTCCGTCTTGTATCTGGATTCCTGAAAGATGATGGCATGGAGCAGGCGCGGGTCAACGCCGTACTGCTCGCCCGCGCGAAAGATGATCAGATCGAGCGCGGGGTCGCCGGACGTAGGCATATCCACCGGAATGTAGTTTTCAACATGACGAGTTTTCGCGGCCACTGACGGGGCGAAAACTCTTGTGCCGATGTTGGAAAAATTAGCGAAGAGGAACAGGGCGAACAGGGTAAAAAGAGATAATTTGAAAGAGCGGAAGTGCGGGACGTGCCGGGTAATCTGCATTCGGTGTCGTTCTCCATGTGAGCTTGGCTCGAATCGCTTCGGAGCCATCGGTTGCATCGTTGATGCAATGCAAGGGTTGGGGGCTACGCATGGTGGAAACGATTTCGCAAAGAGCAAGTAAATCGAGACCGGGAGTGAGATGGACGAAGCACGTCGCCGGTTGCTTCAAGCGCATGAAATTTATGCGATTAAGTCCTTTTGCTGTCCGTATTTAAATCACTCTAACGCAAGTTGTTGAAAGGCGACGACTTCATCAGCCAATCGTTCATCCTGAGCGACAGATTCAAAGGGTTGAAACTCTTTAGGCGTATCAAAAGGGTGCAAAAAACGCCGTGATAAAGAAACTTTTTTCGCTATTCAATAAGGATGACTTCGTCATGCGGCAGTTTTTCGACGGCGAAATCACACGCGGTTGCACGCACCAGACGCGCTCCGTATAATCGCGCGCAGGTTAAACTTAAAACTCAATTTTGGTAGAAACGACTGAAGAATTATGCCGATTTACGAATACAGTTGTCAGAAGTGTCAGGCGCGCGTCGAAGTGATGCAGAAGATTGCGGATAAACCTTTGAAGCGGTGTCAGAAGTGTGGCGGCAAATTAGAGAAGGAATGGTCGTCCACCAGTTTTCAATTCAAAGGCTCCGGTTGGTACGTCACCGACTACGCGGGGAAGAAGAAGACCGACGCTACAGCGGCGGAGAAGGAATCCGCGCAGAGCGAGAGCGCGGGGGACACCAAGAGCGAGACC
This sequence comes from Pyrinomonadaceae bacterium, assembly GCA_051006195.1. Taxonomy (GTDB): domain Bacteria; phylum Acidobacteriota; class Blastocatellia; order Pyrinomonadales; family Pyrinomonadaceae; genus JAIVJZ01. The sequence continues at coordinate 3,769 of JBPCIP010000166.1, read as the reverse complement.
GCGACGGAAACTAAAGCCGAACCCGCCGCCGGAGATGCGAAAGAATCAAAGAAGAAGAAAACCACTCAGCCCGCCGCGACATCCAAGACCTCGAAAAGCGATTGAATTCACGCCCGGCTCTCTGAAGTTATGCCCATCTTGAACCGTAAATTTTTCTTCGCCATAAGTCTCGTCCTCGCGGCATGTGTTTTGGCGGCGGCGCAGGCGGGGCGTCGTCCCACCACGTCGCGCGAACGTGCGACGCTGCTCAACATCGTCGCCGCGCGCGAAGACGGTTCAGCCGCGCCCGTCAGTTCCAAGGAACTGGCAGTCTACGACGACGGCATCGAACAAAGCATTCAGAACCTAACGCCCGACCGTGGCCCCGCGCGCATCGTTCTCCTGTTCGACAACTCGCTCAGCCTGCGCACCGACATTCCGAAACTGGCGCAGGTGGCGCGCGAGTTCGTCTACGAAATTTACGAAGGCGACCAACTTTTAATCGCGGGCTTTGACGAACACGCCGAGCAACTCTCCGCCGATTGGACTGACCAGACGAAAGACGTGGACGAAGCCATCGCGCTTCTGCGCAAAAAGGGCGAGCCGCATTTGTTCGACGCCGTCAGCGACATCATCGAAGTGGCTTTGCGCCCGCTCGCCGGAGCCAGTCGCAAGCGCGTCATCGTGCTCATCGGCGACGGGTTGGATCGCGGCAGTAAAACGAAGTTCAAAGACATCCTCATCGAACTGCAAAAATCCGACATCACCGTGTACGCTCTGCAAATTCCCGACCGCACGGGCGGAGCTTATCGGCGCGACCGACCGAAGCCCACACAGGTGGTGCAAAAACTGGTCGAAGGCACGGGCGGGCGCGTGCTGCCGCTCGACAAACCGTCGGAATCCGCCAAAAGTATCTGCGACGAACTGCGCAAACACCGTTACCTGCTTTCCTACAGCCCGACGGCCATCCCTTACTCCGACACGCGCCGCCTCCTCGTCGTCGGCAACCCCGGCATCAACGTCCGCTACAAGACGATGCAGCCAGCCAAATGACAGAGGCCGGAGGTTAGAGGGCAGAGATTGGTGAAAACTGTTTTTCTCCAGCCTCTGACCTCTATTGCTTTTTTGAGTAGAAATAAAACATCACGACGATGACGATGAGCAGGATGATTTCGAGAAGCGCGAAGTAGGCGGGGTCGAATCCTTCGGCTTCGTCGCGCGCGTGCTGGTAGACGACGAACGTGCCGAAGATGAAGCCCGTGGCGAGCCAGATGATTTGACGCTTAGTGTCCCACACGCGCGGTCGCTCGCTTTGTTAGTTTGTTTGCCATCTCAAACGCGGAGTTTACGGAGACGCTCGGCGGCCACTGCGAGCGTTTCGTCTTTTTTGCAGAAGCAGAAGCGCACCTGTTGAGAGCCGCGCGCCGCGTCGCTGTAGAAAGATGAACCGGGGACGCAGGCGACGCCGATCTGCTGAATCAGGTGGCGCGTGAACTCGATGTCGTTGGCGAATCCGAAACCGCTGATGTCGGTCATCACGTAGTAGGCTCCGTCGGGGGGGAAGATGCGGAAGCCCGTCGCTTCGAGGATGGGCAAAAGCATTTGGCGGCGCGCGGCGTAGTCCGTTTGCAGGTGTGCGTAATATTCGGGCGGCAGAGCGAGCGCCATCGCGCCCGCAGCTTGGAGCGGGGCGGCTGCGCCGACGGTGAGAAAGTCGTGAACTTTGCGGATCGCGTTCGTGATGGCGGGCGGTGCGATACAGTAGCCGACGCGCCAGCCCGTCACCGAATAAGTCTTCGACATCGAGTTGACGATGACGGTGCGCTCGCGCATGCCTTCGAGTTGCGCCATCGAGATGTGCTTAATCTCCGCATCTGCGCGCGGGTAGAGGATGTGCTCGTAGATTTCGTCGGTGAAGCACAGCGCGTCGTGTTCGCAGCAGAGCGCGGCGATGAATTCGAGTTCGTCGCGCGAGAAGACTTTGCCCGTCGGGTTGTTCGGGTTGCAGATGATGATCGCTTTGGTGCGTTCGTTAAAGGCGGAGCTGAGTTCGTCGCGGTCGAAACTCCAATCGGGGGCGCGCAGAGGGACATAGCGCGGGCGCGCGTCGGAGAGGATGGCGTCGGGCGCGTAGTTCTCGTAGAACGGCTCGAAGATGACGACCTCTTCGCCGGGATCGACCGTCGCCATCATCGCCGCGATCATGCCTTCGGTCGAGCCACAGGTGACGGTGATTTCGGTTTCGGGGTCAACGTCCAGGCCAAGATACCACTTTGTCTTCTTCGCAATCGCATCGCGGAAATCGCGTGCGCCCCATGTGATCGCGTACTGATTCACGTCCGCGTCGATGGCGCGCATCGCCGCTTGTTTGATGTCGGCGGGCGCGGGGAAATCGGGAAAGCCCTGCGAGAGATTGACCGCGCCATGCTTGAGGGCTTCGCGCGTCATCTCGCGGATGACGGACTCGGTAAAGCGGCTCGCCTTGTGCGAAACGTGACGACGTGTTGAAGTGGCAGTTGAGGTCATAAAAGTTGATCAATAGAAACCGCAGGTGCAGATTTTTTTTGGTGATAGATTTTTGCTTCTAAGATTTAGAAGCAATTACATCTTTGAATTACTCACATAGGACTTACGCAGTTGAAACAGGTCGCTGTTGCAAATCAAGGACTTAACGAAATCACGACTTTCCCTAAGTTGTTGATTCTTCGTCCCGCTGCGTAAGTCCTATCACATATATTCACTCATGCCGACAAAACATGTTAACTGTTTCGGCAACTATTTCTAGTAATTGATCCATTGTGTTCAACTCACCTGAAAGATGATCCCAAAATTCAGATGCAATCAAAATTTCTTCAGGACTAAAGAACTTTTTAAATTCGATAAGGTGATTCATAAAACGTGTCTTATCGTAGCCCGTCGGAGTATGTGAGGTGGGATCAAATGGAAATGCTATATAGAATCTAACTTGCTTTTGAGGATACATCCTCTTAAGCGCGGCTTTCCCATTAAGAATTTTCTGCTTCTCACCTCGCCCTTCTCCAGAGTTAGGACGGACAGATTTTAGTTCAATTGCTTCTACATAATCAGCCGTTTCAACATAATTGTCCGCTGTGAAAGATAAAGCATCTTCTAAAATATCAGTATCTTGAATGCCCGAAGTGATTAGATGATCCTCTTCCTGTAAATTTGGAAGACGATTTCCAGATTTAAGCCCTACTATGATGCTATTTATGTTTGTAGCTTGAGTATTTGAGATTTTGAGTGTAAAGGCGTTTGTGAACTTACGTTTGTAACCGTTAGAAAGAATGTGGGCGATATTCTCAAATCCGCTACCTAGAGATGTATTAAGCCCATGCATCCAGCTTGCTAGTGCAACGAGGTAAGGTGTCTCTAGATTCACCTCACTGAGTTGTTCGCGGAAAGCACCCAGAAATGCATCGTGAAAAGGAGCATTTCTATTGGCACTAGAATCTGATGGAAATTTATCCAGTCTTGAGCTGAGTATTTCCTTGACGACTTCTTGGATTCTGGTTTTGCAATCATTAGTTAGAGGCATTAATTTCCTTTCTCATCCAGAAGATTGTTTCCTGATATGGATCATCACCCTTTTCAGTGCGTTTAGTGACAGCTCGATAAAACTCGTCAACTATCTTCAATCTGGCCTGCTTCGCGATTTCGGGATATAGTTTCAATCGATCATTTGCAACAATGAAAATATTCGCATCGTCAGCTAAGAAACGACTGAGGTTGCGAAATACCTCTGCTATCCCTTCAACATATTCCTTTTGTG
>JBPCIP010000165.1:0-8795 GCA_051006195.1 Pyrinomonadaceae bacterium | reverse complement strand
GTCACGATTGAGGGCAGAAGCGTCCCCGTCCATTCGTTCAGCGATGAACGAATGGACATCTACGTGCCGGACGCCACAGGGACGGGAACGCGCTCCGTCGTCGTCTCCATCGACGGCAGAACGATTGCGGCGGAAGATGCTGCTATCGTGAATGCGAATCCGGGACTCTTCACCGTCAACCACACAGGTGCGGGCGACGCCGTCGCGCTGCTCGCGTCCGGCCTGCGTTACACGCCTGGTCCATTCCCGGCGCGCTTCGATAATCAGCCCTCGGTCGTCGCGCTCTTCGGCACGGGCTGGCGCAACTCCACGCCGGTCACTGTCACCGTCGGCGGGCGAGCGGCGACAGTCGAATACGCGGGCGCAGTCGAGAACTTCCCCGGCCTCGATCAACTCAACGTGCGTCTCCCCGACAACACCAACGGAACCGTGCCCGTCATCCTGCGCACCTCAAACGATGCGACCAGCCGCAATGATGTGGTGCTGAGCATCAACTAACCGGGCGATCATCTTCGGGCAGGTAATTGGCCGGGGCGACGGCGGGAGGTGTGGCCCCGGCCAATTTATCTTTGCTTTAAGGCTGGCCGAAGCGGAGCCGGTACTCGGTGGAGTTGGCAAAACCCTTAACCATCGTGCGGAAGTCTGCCGGGTTGGCGTTCAGGTAGTTTAACCAATTTCGATAGCCCTGCGCTTCCGGGTCTCTTCTCAAGTAGCCGAAGTATTGCATCGCCACGAACGCCCCGTTGTATTCCCGTGTATCGACCGCCGGGTGTTCGACGATGGAGCGCAAGACTTCGGCGCGCGTCCTGCGCCCCGCTTGCAGATCATCAATCAACGTCTCGCGCGTGACCGCTCCCGTCAATGTCACCCCCGCCGTCCGAAGCAACTCGTCTACATACTGCGCGGGCGTCAGCGTGGCAGGATAAAGGTCGGTGAACTTCGCCGACTGCGCCCATGAGTCGGCGAACGCGGTGCGTTTGGCTCGCACCTCATCGGCGGTTTCGCCTGAGACGCCGCGCATGTCGGGAATGATCTCGGAATAGAGCGGAAGTCTGCCGAGACTCACTTTGTAGAACAGGTAGACGAAGTAGCCTTTGAGTTGAAACTCCTGCGAGCGGAAGAACGACGCGGAAACCGTCAGCCGATCACAAGCCGGATCGTTGTTCACATCCGGGCAGCGTTCCAGAACTCCGAGCCACGCGACGAGGCCGTCCGGCTCCGGCTCGCGGTTGAGGAAATCCAGATACTGCATCCGCACGAAGAAGGGCGAAGAAGTGATCGGACTGTCGGTGCGCGCCGGATCGTTTGTGATCGTGAGCGTCGCGCGGCTCTGCGCGCCGAGCGTTGCGCCGAATGAATCGTGTAGGAGCAGTTGGACAATTTCGTCGCTTTCGGCGTGTGCGTCTGCGATCAGCGGAATAGAGATGCGCTTCTCGGATTCACCGGGTTGAAATCGAATCGCATCCACGGTCGTCGCGTAATCGCAACGCGCGTAAGCCGCGCCGTTCGAGACGCTGCAAGGGATGGCTGCCGGGTCGTCAACGGTCTTAAATTCAACGATAGCCGTGCCCGTTCGATCTCCATCGCGGGTGACGATGATTTCAGCGCGGGCCAGACCTTCGGAAACGGTAAAATTCACCGCCCCAAACTGCACAGTGCTCGCAACGGGATTGCCGCTGACCCGGTAAACGGCGGTTTTAACGCCGCTCGGAGTCCAACCCTGTTTCCAGGCTCTCGCTTTCAGAATCGTATCCCGCCCGACCGCGAGAGATGCGCCCGCCGCGATGACCGGATCGCGCTGCGTCGGGTCGACGCCGTTGGTTGTGTAATGGATGGCGACGCCACCCGTCAATTGCGTCATCGGGACGGGCAAATTTTGTTGGGCGGTCGTTCCGTCACCGAGTTGTGAAGCGCCGTTGTTACCCCAGGCCCAGAGCGTGCTGTCGTTCTTCAAGGCGAAGGCGGATTGTGCCTTGGCACTGATGCTGCGAACGTCGGAGAGGTCGCCCACCTGAACGGGCGTGGTTCCTCCTGACAAGGTTACGTTGCCGAGTTGGCCGGCAGAGTTTGAGCCCCAGGCCCAGACTGTGCCATCCGACTTCAAGGCCATGCTAAAGTCGAAGCCCGCAGCAATAGCGACGGCGTTGCTCAAGTTGTTCACCTGCGCGGGCGTCAGACCGTTTGAAGCGTTCGACCCTCCACCCCTCCCCCAGGCCCACACTGTGCCATCCCGCTTCAGGGCAAGACTGTGACCATAGCCGCCCGCCACAGTTGCCACGTTGTTCAAGCCACCCACCTCTCCAGGGGTGGATTGATTGTGCGTGCCACCGTTGCCTAATTGCCCGTCGGAATTATTGCCCCACGTCCAAACCGTGCCGTCGTTGCGCACGGCCATTGAATGGCTGTATCCGGCGGCAATCGCCGTGATATTCGCGAGGCCGCTGACCGGGGCCGTCGGGCCGTCGGAGAACGGCCCGTCTTGGCCTGCGCCTGCGCCCCACTGCCAGACCGTCCCGTCACTGCGAAGCGCGAGGCTGCGATGACCGTTCGCGGCAATCGCTGTCGCGCCGGTGAGACCGACTACCGGCTCAGGCGAGAGGATATAGTTAGAAGTTTTACTCGTCCCTATTTGCTGAAAGATGTTGAACCCCCAACCGAACACTAAGCCATCTGAGCGCAGGGCGAGCGTATGCGCGTCTCCGGCGGCCAGCGCAGTTGTGCCCGTGATTCCGTTAATCAGTCTGGCCGTGGAAACGAAGAGAATCGGCCCGATACGTCCGGGCGGGAGCGGGTCAAACGCGAGTTGACCCTGACTTGAGCCACCCCAGCTGTAAACTTTGCCGTCGGTTAATTGTACGACGGTATGCCTGTTACCGGCGGCGACGTTGGCGATAGACGCATCGGCGGTCGCGCTCTTAATAGTCACATTTTGCGTCGTCGCATAATTGCCGCCATCAGGACTGAACGTGGGAGTGGAAACAGTGCCGATGGGCAGCGGCGGCGGTTCGGGAATGATGACCTGCGTAAAACCGTTATAGGTGTTATTTGTTTGATCCGGATCGGAAGTCGAACTGGTAATGGTGGTCGTGCTGTTGATGATAGAAGGGCCTGAAGTTGGAGAGGCTGCAACTTTAACGATGATGGTGATGTTCGCTGATTCGCCGGATTCTAATAAACCGAGAGCGACGGAGACCTTGCCGTTCGATGAAGCGGAACAAGCTCCCTTCGTGCTCGTGCAGGAAATAAGGGTGGCTTGCTGCGTCAATGTATGCGTCAACTCGACTCCGGCGGCGCGTCCCGGCCCACGATTCGTCACTCCGAGGTTGTAAGTTAGATTCTCGCCCACGAGAATGGGGTTTGGAGCGGCTGTGCCGGTCAACTGAAGATCGGCGACAACAGGTTGCCGCCGCAACGTGTAAGTGATGGCGGGAGCGTTAGTCAAATTGATCGGGGCGGCATCGCGTTCCGTGCTGTGCGACGAAATGAAATAACCTTCCGGGTCGCCGCCGCCAATGCCGACGACGGGTGAGATGCGCGGGTTCTCGCCGTAACGCATCTGGACCGTGCCGTCGCGGCGCAATTCGATCTCGAAATTGACGGGGTTCTCTCCCGTCGGAGTCGCGGGACAAGCGGAAGACGTAAAACGGACGCCCTGCCAACGAAAGATGATGCGATCATTTTCGGGCGGGCGCACTATGTATACATCGGCGTCGCCGCGCAGGCAGGTGCGCAGGTCGAGGTCGTCCCAGAGTCCGGCGATCATGTGGCGACCGTCGAGCGCCTGTCGCAAGTTGAAAGCATCGTTGCGCGGTGTGCTCGTTGAAAAGTAGAGCGCGCCGTTGGTTGAGACGTTGATGTTGGAGAAGAATTGATCGTAGTAGGGGAAGCTGAACGGGAGCGCGATGAAATTGATCCGGTCGTCGGCATTGAGGTTCATGCGCTCGCCGCCGGTCGAAAGCGGGAGCGGGCTTTCCGTCGCGACCGTATAAGGATTCACATCCGCTTCGGCCACTGAAACGTTGATGCTCGACTCGCTCGCGTTGCCCGCATTGTCGATAACGCGCACGCTGAACGCTCCCGCCGGATGACGATAGGGCACGCGGACGCTTGCGCTCTGCGGCGTGCCTGCCGCGCCGGGGCGTTGGACGGCGAGCAGAAAGCTTGCGCCCGTCGTTTGATCGGTGAATCTGATTTCGTAGAGAGCGGCGCGTCCCGTATCTGCTCCGTCGTCGCCCGGAGCGGTCCAATTCAAGGTGACGAAGCGGCCTGTTTGAGCAGCGAGACGCAAGTCGCTTAACTGCGCGGGCGCCGTCGCATCGTTTTCCGTGGCGTTATCCAGCGCGCCTGACGCGTTCAACCGTCGCCCCGTCGTGGTGAATGGATCAAGGAACGCCTGCGGCTCACCGCCGAAGAGGAGCGCGGCGCGCAGGCGCGTCACGCTGAACTCAGGATGAACGGCGAGGACGAGCGCGGCGGTGCCGGCGACGTGCGGCGAGGCCATCGAAGTGCCGCTCAAATAATTATAAGTGTTGCCGGGCGTTGTGCTCAGAATGCTCGCACCGGGAGCGGCGAGATGCACCGTGCGCGCTCCTCTGTTACTAAAAGTGGAGAGGTTGTTGGAGCGGTCGAGCGCGGCGACCGAGACGACGTTCGGGAGATCGTAGCTTGCCGGAAAGCCGGGCATGATGTCGCTATCTTCCGCTTCATTGCCCGCCGCCGCCACAAAGAGGATGCCCGCATCATTGAGCGCGCGAATGCCGTCCACCTCGGCCTGTGAAAATCCGCCGCCGCCGTAGGAATTGTTGGTCACGCGAATGTTCGCGCCCTGCGCGCCGCCGGTGCTGTGCCAACGCTCGCGCATCATGCGCGCGTAGCTGTAAGCGCGAATGGCGTCGGCTGAACTACCGTCTTCGGGACCGAGAAACTTGAGCGACATGAGGCTGGTTTGCCAGTTGACGCCGGAGACGCCGGTGCCATTATTGCCGACCGCGCCGATGGTTCCGGCGACGTGCGTGCCGTGCCTATCGACGGTCGAGTTGTCCGTATTCGTGCCCGGCCCATCGTAGACGCTCGCGTCATTGTGAAAAAAATCGTAGCCGTGATAATCATCGACGAAACCATTGCCATCGTCGTCGCGCCCGTTGCTGGGAATTTCCGCCGGATTGCGCCAGATGTTAGCCGCCAAATCCTGATGACTGACATCGATGCCTTCGTCGATGACGGCGACGACGAAATCGCGGCTGCCCGTCGTCGTATTCCATGCTTGCTCGGCTTTGATGTCCGCGCCCGCGAGTCCGCTCGACTGTCCCGTGTTGTGCAAACCCCACAATTCCGTGTAGCGCGGGTCGTCGGGCACGGCGGTGCGATAGCGCCTGTAATTCGGCTCGGCGTAGAGCACGTCGCCGCGCGCCCGGAAGGCTGCGAGAGCGGGCAAAGTCTCTGCGGGTGCGACGCGCGCCAGCCTGAGTCCGGCGACGAGTTCAACCTCGTCCAGACGCTCGACGCGCGCGGGGATTTCGCGCCCGCCGGCGGCGCTGAGCGTCAGGCTGGAAGCTCGTGCATCTTTTTTCGCGCCGACCCCGGCCCGAAAGCGCACCAGAATCTCACCCGGCACAAACGCAGTTTGCGCGTCAATTGTTTTATTGCGAATCGGGGCGCTTTCGGCGGGAATCTCTTCCTGCGGCGGCGGCGGCGGGCGCATTCCCTGTGAAGCGTGCGGCAGCAAAACGGCGCAGAGCAGCAAACTCAGAGAGCATAAAGCGAGCAGGCGCGAGGCATAACCAAAGCGCGCAACTTTCCGTGCGAAGGGCGATGTAAGCATTGCTAAATTTTAAACCTCTGGGTGAACTTGGAGTTTCTGCGGCGACGAAGGCGAACGGCTTGGATGAACTAAGGAGCCGCGCCGGTCGCAATAAAGCGATTGAGAATTTACCGGGCCACTAATTTTCCGGGCTACTAATTCGAAAGAGCAGAGCGGCGAATCCGACCCGTCGCCCTGCTCTTTGCTGACGCCGACGATTATCTCAGCAGCCTTTCGTTTTGCCAACTCCTGTCAGGGCTGCGATGCAACTTTTTCGCCGGCCACTTCTTGCTTCTCCGCGTCCTTCTCTTTCTTCAGGCCGAGCCGTTTGCGAATAAACTCTTCGACATCTTTCTCGATCAACTCGCCGTTCGTGATCCACGCCTTCTCCGTCAACACGTCGCCGTCCTGTTTGAGTTTGGCGGGCACGAGGAAGACGTTGTAGGGCGACCCCCACTTGCGCGCGTCGCCCGTGCCCTGCCGGTAGGCGTAATGCGTCGTCTGATCGCGAGCCTCGCGCGTATCGGATTCGACGACCACTGTGTACGGCACATTCTTATCTTTGAAGTAAACTTCCTGATCGCGCTCGGTCCCGTAGTTGCTCACGGCGATGACATCGAAGCCGTGATCTTTATACTTGTCATAGAGCCGCCCGACGACCGGAGCCTCCAGCTTCCAGTTGTTGCACCACGGCGCGAGATAAACAACGAGCACGAGTTTTTTCCCCTGCGCCCACTGGCGCAAATTCACCGGCTCGCCCGTCCCCCTCTTCCTGAACGTCCAATCCCTGTAATTGATCTTCTTCTCTTGCAGCTTCGCATACTCGTGCTCATTGCTCACGGCAACGGCGACGGCGGCAAACGCGAGACTGAGAAACACGAGGCTGATAATTTTTCTCATGGCTGTAACTCCTATATCTCCCCTGATGGGAGAGACTTTATCAAAAGTGATGAGGGACTTCGACGGTTTTGATTTCATTATCGAACGATCCCGTTCAATTATTTTAGGACTTACGCAAGCTAATCGGTTTTCAACGACTTGAGCGAATCAAGCGAAAAGTTAAACCCTTTGTTTTCAACGTTGTGTTAGTTAGCTTGCGTAAGTCCTATATTTAACGGCTTTTGGCTCTGAACCCAAGCATCCTCTTTCTTTCTGGCCTGGCGTTCTTCTCCAGCCATATCATTGGCTCTTCTGCGGGTTTATCGGGATTCACCCACACGATATTTTTGAGCGCCGCCAGACTCATCGCCGCCGTATCAAATAACGCTCTGACACTCTCATCAAGCGAAACCACATTCCGATCCGTCGCCAATGCCGCTTCCAGCAAATGATAATCTTTCCGCATCGCTTTGAGTTCCGCCGCACGGGGCGCAGTTGCCTGTTCTATCTCACGCCGCAACTTATTACTGGCTTCGATGTCGAGAAAGATAACAGCGCCTCTCGTCGTCATCGCCGTCAGCCATGTGCGAGCGAATAGTGATTTATGATCGTCCCATTCACGCCTCAGTTGCGGGGTTATGATCACAAGGTAACGCTTGCTTCTCACTGCACGGAGAAAATCCCGACAGTTGGTTGACGTTGGCGCGGTCGCAGTTTTTCCGCCCGCCGCCCCGCCCACCGAAGCATCAATGACGAGTCGCCGCGCGGCTCTAGCTGGCACGCCGCTTTGACCTCATCCGCGACTCCGCCGCATCGAGATACCGGCTCTGCGCTTCCAACGCGACATCCGCGAAATCTTCCGGCCAATCACCAAACGCGCCCGTTTCATCCAGGTCGCGGCTGGTGATTTCAGTTCGACCGTTGCGCCGTTCAAACCAGTGAAGTTTTACCAACTCCGGCGCGAGTGTGCGCTCCGCGACCAATGTTTGAATGCCGAGAATGAGCAACGAGCTATGCGTCTCCACCACAACGCGCACGCCGCGCCTCGCAGCATTAGCCAGAATTTGCGCCATCGCAGTTTGGGCGCGCGGATGCAAGTGAATTTCCGGCTGTTCGATGTAGACCAGTTGCCCCGGCTTCGCGACATGAAGGGCAACCAGCACCGGCAAAGTTTGCGACACCCCGACACCCACATCGGCTATGCTCACCATGTCGCTCTTACCAGCCTGTAAAGGTTGCGGCAACCTTCCCACCTGCAACTCGACTTGCGTATCGTTGAGCGATTTAGCAAGGACTTTCCACGTTAAGCCCAGACTCTTTAAGTCTTGCCCTAATTCTTCGATTTTGCGGTTATTTTTGTCCGCCTGCCATTTCGCTATCACGCTGGCCGAGTAATTCTCGAAAGTGCCGGTGAAGTTTGAACCGACCGCAGCAACAAGATAGGTTCTTTCAGGATTACCCCTTAAACCCGGCAGGTGAATTAACTCACGAAGAGGCTCCTTTACATTTTGCATCGGAAAACTGAAAGTTGTACCTGACTGTTCGCCTTGTGTGTACTCTACCTGTAACCCCTCAGTTATGCGCGGAGGCGCACGAATAAGTGCTTTGTTTGCAGTGCGCCCATGTTGAATTTCCGCACGTAACTGAGGCATTACCTCTACCTTTAGGAAACACCTGTCCTGAACAACAGTCAATCTAATATCTTTCAAATCCTCTAGCAATTCTTCTCCAACTAATTCTTTATTAGACATTCCCAACTTTAGATCAATCTTTCCGTCCTTCCCGTCAGAAATCATACGCCGTACTTCCAGCGTCCTGTTTGGTCGCCTATGAAAGAATACGGTGGAACTAGAGTTGCTTTCTTCTACATCAATTACATCAATTACATCAATGCCCACATGAAAATCGTTGACGTGTTTCCCCTTACCTGCGTGAGATAAAAATTGATCGGTGGAGGTGAATCTCACATTCGGCCCGTCGAGCCGGAGTGCGCCGGGGTCGTAGCTGGCCTCAAGCGTCTGTTTGAGCAAAAGAAGCGGCTGCATCATGCTCGACTTGCCCGAACTGTTTGCGCCCGCGAGGATGGTGAGCGGCCTGATCTCAATGCTCTGCTCCC
>JBPCIP010000164.1:0-34043 GCA_051006195.1 Pyrinomonadaceae bacterium | reverse complement strand
CCTGCGTCCAGTGGCTCGGCGGCGGGTATTTCGTGTCGCGGATGAACTCGGCGTACTCGGCGTTGGTCACTTCGGTCTTATCCATGAAGAAAGCTTCGACCGTGACTGGGTGCGCCGGAAATTGATTATACTTCCCTTCAGAAACATCGCTGCGCCCCATCTGAAAGATTCCGCCCGGAATAGCGGCCATCTTCTCAGCCTTCACCGTAGGCTTCGGGCTACTGGTAGTGGCGGTGTCTGAGGGGCCTTTGAACCAAACATATAAGGAAGCGCTAGCGATGCCAATAAGAAATATGACCACCACCATCACGCCGCCGCCGAGCAACAGGAAGGGCTTTTTCTGTGCCGCAACGAAGCTGGACGCAGAATTATAGAATGAAGATAGGCTCAACTGCCAATCTGATTGCTGTAAAGCGTCAGGCGTAGGGGCGCTATTGATCGGGACCTGTGCAGCAGCGTCGGCTGGTAGCTGATAGGTTGCCACTAACTCGCTTACTAGCGGTGTGTAGCGGGCGGCAGCGGCCTGCGGCAGCGGCTCCAGGGGTTCTTGTGCTAAAGGCAGCTCACGTTTAAGTGGCGCGTGCGCACGCCCTTCAGCTTCTCTTTGCTGCCGCTCTTGTTTTTCCTTGCGCCGGCGTTCTTTTGCTACAGCATGCGCAGCTGCTTCCTCGCCTGTAGACTCCTCTTCCTCTGTATGTTGCTGCGCTTTGCCCGCTACGTTTTCGCTTTCCTGTTCGGTGCGACCTACAATTTCCTCCTGCGCCGGCAGTGCCCTCCGGCTCTTTGTACGGGCGCGACTCTTCTTCTTTGGTGTGCTTTGTGGGTCTCCCACTTCTCCAAGTCGCTGCATGTCCGCGACCGCCTGATGCATCAGGTCGTTAAGCACATTGGGGGTGGCGTTCGCTGGCTGCTCGGCTCCCGCTATCGGACCATCTATAATCGTATCGGCCCGAGGGTCTACCGTAACTGCTGGCTGCGTAGGTGACATGATATTCGCGCTGGCGATGGCATTACGCAGTTCATTGATAAAAGCAGCAATTGATTCAGGGCGTTCATACGGGTTCTTTTGAAGGGCATGATTAATGACGGCCTCAACCTGCGGCGCTACTGCTGCGCCTAGTGAAGCGAGCAGCGGAGGGTTGCCGGTCAGATGTTTTTTCATGATTACAGGGAGTGATGCACCTTTGAATGGCACCTCACCCGCAAGCATCTGGTAAAAGATGATCCCCAGGCTGTAAATATCGGCCCGGCTGTCTGGCTCTTCATCCGACCACTGCTCGGGAGCCATGTAAAAGGGCGAACCCATGATGCCCTCTGTCTTCGCGCCGATAAACGAGCCCAGCAGATCGCTCGACTTGATCTTGGCCAGGCCGAAATCAAGTACCTTGACCCCTTCGCTAATCGGCACGCCGTCCCGCAGCATGATATTTAATGGCTTCAGATCACGATGCACAATGCCACGCTGGTGGGCAGCGCCAACGCCAGCCGCGACCGCCTCCATAATCTCAAGCGCCCATATAAGCGGCAGCCGGCCTTCCTTAGCAATAATGTCATGCAGCGACCTGCCCTGAACAAACTCCATGACGAGGAACGGCATGATGCCGTTCACCACACCGAAATCCGTGACGGCTACAATGTTCTGATGGCGGATGGCCGCCGCCGCCATTGCTTCCTGCCGGAAGCGCGTGGCGAGCATTGGGTCATTGCCTACCAGATCGGGCAGAATCACTTTGACAGCATGTTCAGTTTTGAGAAATACGTGCCGCGCTTTAAAGACAACTCCCATACCGCCCTGCCCGAGCCGCTGTTCCAGCTTGTAACGGTTATCCAGTAGAGGTGTACCCGCGATTGAAGATGTCAGGGGGGCATGATCAATCGAGCACCGATTAAGGTCATCTGAATAGCACCGGTGACAGACCGTACATTCTTTCATCGTCAATTAGAAATTGCGGGCAGCCAACCATTCCCATGTAAGCAATGCGGAATGAGGGTGAACGGAGTTATTTACGGCATAAACGCCTGATCAGCGCCAAAGTACGTGCGGAATCTTCAGCGTAGGGCGAATAAATTTTCTCGGCGGCGTCGCTAACGCGCCGCACGCCTCGACTTCGCGGGCGGGGTATTGACCCCGCCCTTGACCAGAGGGAACATCTTTCCCTCTGGACTCCCATCTTTTCTATTCGGCGACCCCGCAGCAAGCTGACGGGGAATTTAAGATTAAATCAGAACATTGCGTCAAGCACTAACCTGCCAGGCGAGGTCTAGCAAGTTAGCATCACAGTGTGCAGAAATATTAACAACTCTATGCCCGATTAGCAAGATTGCTCAAAGAGGATACTATGCAAAAACCAAGATTTGACCTAACGGAGGCGAACAGTAAGATGTTGAACAATCAGCCACATTAGGTTCGCCTGTCGTGCCAGAAGGGTGTCAGATGAATTGATGGTATGAAGCAGGCGCCTCCTGCAACTTCTATCTTAAGCTCGACTTTATCCATTTTAGAGACGGTGACGTAAACAAAAGACTTAGCGTCCTGACAATAGGTGGGACTTTTTGATGGTCGGCTCAAAAAGAGGACATTCAAAAAGTCTGGCGTTGAAAACAAAAGACTTATGCTACCGGCATCTTGCCACTCTAAAAATGGATAAAGTCGAGTTAAGAGCTAGTCTGAAAAGTCCGTCAGTTAGGTTAAACTTTTGTTATGACCAAACAACAAAAATGCGAATCAAGAGTAGAAAACTATCAGCGTTGAAAATAAAGGGCTTGTAAGAACAGCTTTAAGATTTTCGCCGCAATGTGTCTTGTAAGTTGTTGATTCTTCCTACCCGATTTCTACCCTTGATTCGCATCAAAAGTATCCAACTGACCTAACCGACGAACAAGTCGAGTTTATCAAACAAATTTTGCCCGCGTCGAGCGGCTTTGGCCGACCGCGATTAGAGATTGGAGAAGTTCTCAATGCGTTGTTCTATGTGGTGGTCGGGGGGATTAGCGTGGCGCATGTTGCCAAAGGACTTTCCGGCGTGGAAATCGGTTTATCATTATTTCTGGAAATGGCGGCGAAGCGGCGCGTGGGAGAGAATTTACAACGCCTTACGCGAGTTGGAGCGGTTGCGACAAGGACGCCAAAAAGAGGCGAGCGCGGGTAGTTTAGATTCGCAATCGGTCAAGAACGTCGGCGGCAAGCAGGAAGCCCGTGGATATGATGCAGGCAAGAAAATCACCGGGCGGAAACGGCATTTGTTGGTTGATACCATCGGCTTGCCCATTGCTTTGAAAGTGACAGCGGCAAGTCAGAGCGACCAAGCGGGGGCGCGGAATTTATTTGCTGACAACAAAGAAAAACTTAAAAACTTGAAGAAAGTCTGGGTGGACGGAACTTACCGCGGGAGCGAATGGCACGCCGAAGTCAAAGCAGCCTACGGGATAGAGTTGGAAGTGAGCAAGAAGCCCGAAGGGGTGAAAGGGTTTGTCGCGCAAGCCAAACGCTGGTTGGTAGAACGCACGTTTGGGTGGTTTATTCAGTCACGACGATTAGCGCGAGAATACGAAAAGCTGGCGGAAAGTAGCGAAGCAATGCTGTATCTTTCAATGATTAGAATTTTAATGAAAAGGCTCGCTTGAGACTTTTCAGACTAGCTCTTAAGGAGAATATCGGCCGCAGTGATCATGGAGATACGACCTGATAATCGTACTTGCCCAAGTGTCGAGTAATATATTCGAATCAGTAGTTGAAATCAGGCTTGGAAACTCAACAACTTATGGGACCATTTTAGTCGCGGTCACAAAGCCGACGACGTAGGCCATTTGTTTTTATCGCCGATTTTTTCAACTATTGATTTGCATATATGTGACAAGTGACGAGACAAGACTTTTCGGCCTTGCTCTTGTCACTTAGCACACAACACTTATCACTGACTTCGGGTTGATGAGGCTGCCGTGACAAGCAGACGCCGAGCGACGTAGACGCCGGCGGAGTGGGAGCCGACGAAGAGCCGGTTCGGGTCGCGCGGGTCGAAGGCGAGCGTCCAGACGCGGCGGCTGGGCAGATCGGGATCGACGCGCTGCCACGTCCGCCCGGCGTCGGTCGAGTGAAAGACACCGTTGCCTTCGGCGCGCTCGTAGGCACTGCCGACGAAGATGTCGTCGCCGTTGTTGGGGTTGATCAGGATCGTCGTGAAGTTGCCGTAGGGCAGATTGCCGCCGCGCCGTACCCACTTCTCGCCGCCGTCGCGTGAGGCGAGAAGTTGCTGCGTCGTGCCGACGTAAACGTAGGCGGAACGCTGCGGGTCTTGCGCGATGGTGTTAATCGGCGCGGCCTTCGGCACGCCTTCAGCCGCCTGCCACGTCAGCCCGCCGTCGCGCGAGACGAGCACGCCGGACGAGGACGTGCCGACCCAGATGGTCTGCGGATTCTGCGCGCTGATCGAGATACAGAGGGCGCGCGCGTCGAGGTTAGGACCGAACGACATCTTCACCCAGCCTTTGGCTGGATCGACGCTGCGGTACAGGCCGTTATTGGTTGCCGCGAGGATGCTCGGCGGGCCACCCTGCGGATCGTCTAGATAGGCGAGCGCGTTGATCGTCTCGGTGAGCGCGATGGGCGCGGACTGAATGCCCTGCGCGCCGCCGAGTCCGAGCGCGGTTAAAGTCGCATCGTCAAACTTGCCCGTCTGCGGTAGTCCCTTCGCAGCTTGAAACTGCCTGACGGCAGCGACGGTGCGCGTGCCCGCCTGTCCATCGGGCGTGCCGAGGTTATAACCCGCCGCGTTCAGAGCCGCCTGCGCGCGCATCACCATGTCGCCGGCGCGTTTCGCAGGAATGGGGACGGGCGGAGCGGGACGCTGCTCCGGTGTAGCTGCCGACGCAGTTGCCGCCGCTGCTTTGCGCCTTAACGCGGCAGAGGCCGTCTTGCTTCTTGAAGAACCCGCGCGCCGACGCGAGGCGGTTGAAGCGGCACGCTTCTTCGTCGGCTTGGCAACGGGCGATTTCACGTTCGGCGCGCCAATCGGAGCCCAAGACAATCCGCGATCAATCGAGCGATAGATGCCGAGGTTGGTTCCGAGGTAAATAATGTTTCCGTCGGTGCGATCTTGAAGCACCGAATAAGCGATCAAGCGGCTCGGCAGGTTGCGCATCGAAGGTTGCCATGTCGTGCCGCCATCGTTGCTGACGAAGAAGAAGCCGCCGCCCGTCGCCGTATTGATCGTTGCCGCATAGACGCGCCCCGCTCGTTCGCGGTCAGGCACGATGGCATAGGCGCGCCGCCCGCTATAGCCTTCGTTGCTGGGCACGAAGTTTTTACCGCCGTCGCGCGAAACCATCACGCCGTAGTTGTTCGTGCCGATGTAGATCACCTGCGGCTCTTTCCGGTGGACGGCGATGGCGTTGATCTCAAGCGTGCGCGATGTCGTGAGCATCCAGGAGACGCCGCCGTTCGTGGAACGCCAGAAGCCTTCGGTCGTTCCGGCGAAGATGGTTGAGGGAAGCGCCGGGTGTTGCAAGATGTCGCGCGTGCGCCGCGACTGTGAAGGGATCCCCTGCACCTTGCGCCAGTTCGCGCCCGCGTTCTGCGACTCGTAGATGCCACTGCACGCGGAGGCGATCACGTGGTCGGGGCGGGTCGCGTCAATCTCAATGGCGAACACGTCGGAGTCGTCAATCATGCCGGTCTTGATGGACTTCCAAGTCGCGCCGCCGTCTTCCGTTTTCCAGGGGAGATGCCAGGTGCCGATGTAAATCGCGTCGGCGTTTCGCGGGTCAACGGCGATGGACTCGATGTTGCGAATGTCCGGGTAGGCGGAGGTCTGAAATTGCGACCACGTCTCGCCGGCATCCATCGAACGATAGACGCCCCTATTCGACCCGGCGAGCAAGATATTCGGATCGGTTGGCGACTGCGCGAGCGAGTGCAACGCCTCAGTCTTTAGTTCAATTGACTCTCGCCACGTCTGGCCGCCGTCGGTGGTCTT
Organism: Pyrinomonadaceae bacterium; assembly: GCA_051006195.1. Lineage (GTDB taxonomy): Bacteria > Acidobacteriota > Blastocatellia > Pyrinomonadales > Pyrinomonadaceae > JAIVJZ01. Next base: position 28,071 of record JBPCIP010000164.1, on the reverse strand, counting down.
GAAGAAGCCGCCCGGCTCTTTGTGCCTGTGCGCCGCGACATAGACGGTCTTCGAGTCGCGCGGGTCAATGATGATGTGGTCAATATAGATGCTGGAACGATTGAAATTTGCGAGACGCGCCCAAGTTCGCGCGCCGTCGGTGGACTGATAAATCTGCCCGTCAATGGTTCCGAGCAGGAGATGCTGCGGGTCGCTCGGATCAATGGCGAGTTCGCGCACGTCGCCACCCATCGGCCCCGCGACCGACCAACTCAAGGTGCGGTCGGCTGCGTCCTGTGTGGTGTTAATAGAGTGTGTGGCGGCGATGGCGGCGGACTGCAAAGGCCAGGCTAGCGACACCATTAAAGTTAAAAGAGCGAAGTACGGAAATATTTTTTTCATTGGCCGGGTCATCAGTTTCCTCTATGGCATCTGGCGTTTAAGACTCAAGCAGGGAAGGCTTCGACACATAACTTGTCGGCGATGGAAATATCATTCGCCGTGTTCATCATAAAGAATTTGAGGGAGATTCCATAGTGCTTAAGATGCGCGAGGCAAATGGGGCAGTTGTACGCATTCTCGCTTCCGCCGATATGGACACAAAGCGAAGCGGGCGATGCTTCTTGTTGAAGAAACATCGCCCGCGCTTCGGTTAGGTCGCGGGCGGCTCAATTGAGCTGCGGACGCGAGCGTTTGCTTTGAGGCTATTCGTCGTCGTCTCGCCTGCCGCGCCGTCTGGGGGCGCGTCTCCTCGGCGGGCGGGTGGTTTGCACCTCGCTCGCGTCAACGTTCGGCGAAGCGGTGGGCGGCGGCGCGCCACTCGGCACGAGCCAGAGTTCGGTTGTGGCCTCTTCTCTGAATCCACCGTCAACGGTGACAAGTCGTCCGGCATCAAGGCCGCGCGAGTTCACCAGATAGTTCTTGGCGAAATCGGCACGGGTCTGAGCTTCACCAGCCACGCCACGGCGTCCGCCGTAGGTGATGATGTAGCCCTGCGCGCTCGTATCGTTCTGCAACGCCACGGCGAAGTTGTCGAGACGTGCTTTCTCGTCGTTACGCGCGATCCTGCCGTAGGTGTCGAACTGCTGCGGCGTTTGTGATGCACCGAGGGTGGTACGGCAAGAAGCAGTAGCCCCGCAGTTGGCGGCCAGTCCGCCGACAGTCACTGTCGCGGTAACGTCTTGAGCGCCGGCAACGCCGGTCGTGTCAACCGTGATCGAGTTGGTGCCCTGACCGCTGGCGATAGTGCCACGATCAACCGTCCAGTTGTAGGTCAACTGAGCGTTCGAAGCGCCAACAGTCGCGTTGAACGTTACGGTTCCACCGGCTTGCGTCAAGCTCGTCGGGCATTCGACCGCGATGGTCGGGCACGGCGTAGCGCGCCTTCTCGCCCGCTCTTCTTCACTCAAGCAATCGGTACATTCGGCCACGGCCACCGTAGTCGAAGAGAACGCGATGCAGCCACAACCATCGTCAACTTCGACAGAGGCCGTGTAAGTGCCGGGCTGGACGCCCGACAAATCCCACGACACGTTAGCACCGTCGCCAGTGATGCGTCCGCCGGTAGTTGACCAGGTGTAGAGCAGCGTGTCGCCGTCAGGGTCGGTCGCGTTAGCCGCGAGTTGAACCGTGCTGCTGGTCGGCGTGCAAGTCTCTGAGCTGAAGCCTTCTCGGCACGGCAGGATTATCGCCGACGGGCTGGCCGAGACGGCAGTCGTCGGCGGGTTGTTCGGAACGACGGTCGGAGCGCGTTCGTTCCGATGACCGGCAAAGAACTGGAACAGATAGCCGTGCGGGTCGGATGAACGGACAAATCCGCGCGGGAAATCCGACGCATCCCGGTCGTTGAAAATGCGGCTGCCCTGCTGATTCAGGTGGGCGCGATAAGCCGCGCTGAACCCGAACCAACGACGCGGGAAAATACGCACGCCGCTCAGGAACTCAACCGGGTTGTTCTGAAAAGCATTCGGTGTTCTGCCGCCAACGTACTGCACCGACTTCAACTCGACAATCGGCTGGAAGTGTTCATTGACGGGGAAATCCAGACCGACGCCCGCGATGAATTCATTGGGACGGTCAAGCAAAACCGCATCGCCCAAAGCCTCGCTCTTCGGATTGCTGTTCAGGATGAAGCCGAGGTTGCCCGACACGTTGACGCTTCTGCTCAGGCGTCCGTCGGCGAACAGGACCAAGCCGAAGTCACCCAGGCTGCTGCCGGGACTTGCACCGCGCTGCAACTGGTTGAAACCCGAACGATCATCAGGCTTATCGCCATAGAATCGATAGAACGGAATCAAGCCGATCCCGAAAGGATTCTCCGGGCCGGTGAAGCGATATTTTGCGCCGATGGAGAAAGTGCTAAACGACGATTCTCCATAAAGGCGACCGATGAAGGGCGCATCAGGCAGATAGGCCGGAGCGGTGGTGAATGTATCCGGCACAACTATCGCGGCAGTAGTAGCCGTCGCGGCCTGAACTCTCTGGGTCAGCACGATGCCCGGCAGGATGCTGCCGAAAACCGAGCCGATGCCGGGAAAGTTCGAGGCAGTATCGAAGCTGCCGGTACCATTACTTCCGGTCGGCCCGCCTAAAGTGAACGTAAAACGTGAATTAGTTCCGGCGACGCCGTTCTGGAAGTTGCCCGCCGTACCGCCGACGAATGGGAACTGCACGAAGGGCTGATTGCCAACGGGACGGAACAGGGCGCTTGAGCCGATACCTGCGTTATTGAGCGGCGCGAGCACGACGGCTCCGCCGCTTTGCAGGACAGCAGCTCCGCCAGATGCGAACGCTCCATTCGCCATTCGACGCTGTGTGAAAATTGCCGTATTTGGCAAATAGAAACTCGACAGGTTTTGCGGGCTGTTAACCTTGACGCCGCGATACCCATCCGTGTTGAAGAAGAGTTCCAAGTGGTCTGAGAGACCAATCTGGACGCTCAACGGGACTTCCGTGATATCCACGTTACCCGGATCGCGGTCGAAATTACTGTATCCAATGCTGAAAGTAAATTCACCTTTACGCAACGTTGAACCGTCGTAAATGGTGAAGAGTCCGGTGGGGCCACCAACGGGGCCGCCTGTGCCTACGGTCGGAGCAGTGTTTCTCGGATCATCTGCCGGCCTTAAGGTTTGAGCTGATACTGCGGCACACAGCACCAACAGGGTGAGCGCCAATGCTTGCGCTCTTCTCGCGAGTCTCATCGCATTCCTCCTGCGAAATGAGTAATGTAATTTTGCGGGAAGGAACGACTGCTCATCCTGAATCCTTCTAGCCCGGCGGCTCGCGCGCATGTCTGTTGGCATTTGGTAATCCATTGCTTTCAGCGTAACGTCAAGTGCCTTCCCGGAATGTTTGGTTAGGATTGCAGACGCTCCAACTACAAGCGTACACAACAGAGTCAATGTAAAACTGCTACCGCCCGCGAACGAAGCGTCTTGTAGCTGGAGCGGAGCAGCGAGAGGAGCCGAACACGTATGTTGTGCTCGCGGGCGCTTAAATCTGCCTCTTTGCGCCTCTCAACTGTATTCTTCTTTTTCGTTTTACGGTAAAGCGTTACTGCTTATACAAAAACAATCACGCAACTGTCAACGTCTTGAAATTGAAATGTAAGAACTTTATCTTTGAATTACACTTTCTGACTTTAACGTCTTACATCACAAATTCCGCCAGACCATACCCTAGATTTTCGCGGAAATCAAGACATTTCGCCACTTATCCCGAAAAAACCCTACATATTTTTGTCACGCGTAGATGCCGCGCATGCGCGTATCATAAGCCACTCGATCAATGGCGAGCATGTAAGCTGCCGTGCGGGTATCTACATTATGCTTCTCGGCGAACTTCACGAGTTCGTTGAAACTCGCGACCATCACATCTTGCAAACGCTCGTTGACGACATCTTCTTTCCAGAAGTATCCCATTCTGTCCTGCACCCACTCGAAGTAAGAAACGGTAACGCCGCCTGCGTTGGCTAAAATGTCAGGAATCACAAAGATACCTTTGCGCTGCAACACTTCATCGGCGGCAGCCGTCGTCGGGCCGTTCGCGCCTTCGGCCAGCACTTTGCAGTTAATGCGCTCGGCGTTCTGCGAGGTAATCTGATTCTCAGTTGCGGCAGGAACAAGCACGTCACACTCGATTTCGAGCAACTCCGCGTTCGTCACGCGCTCCGCGCCCGGATAGTCTTCGAAAGAGCGCGTCAGTCGCAAATGTTCCAGCGCAGCGGGAATGTCGAGACCATCAGGATTATAAATGCCGCCATGCATGTCTGAGATCGCGATCACTTTATAACCGGACTCGTGCATCAGTTGTGCGCCAATGCCGCCGACATTGCCTGAGCCTTGCACGACGACGCGCGTGGTCGGCGGCGTCATCTTGAATTTCTTGATCGCTTCATTGACCACGAAGAGGATGCCGCGCCCGGTCGCCTCGCGCCGCCCGCGCGAGCCGCCCAGGTCAATCGGCTTGCCCGTGACGACGGCGGTAACGGTGTGGCGCGCGTGCATGGAGTAGGTGTCCATGATCCACGCCATCGTCTGTTCGTTGGTGTTCATGTCGGGCGCGGGCACGTCCTTCTCCGGCCCGATGATGTCGATCAACTCGGAAGCGTAGCGGCGGGTGAGGCGTTCTAACTCACCCTGCGACATCTGCCACGGGTCGCAGATGACGCCGCCCTTCGCGCCGCCGAACGGGACGTTCACAACCGCACACTTCCAGGTCATCCAGGCGGCCAAAGCGCGCACCTCTTCAATCGTCACGTCCGGCGAATAGCGGATGCCGCCTTTTGCCGGTCCGCGCGCGAAGTTATGCTGCACACGGAAGCCTTCAAAAACCTGAATGCGGCCCGAATCCATCCGCACTGGAATGTAAACTTTCAATTCCCGATTCGGCACACGCATCACGGCGTAAAGATCGGGGTTGAGATCGAGCAACTTAGCCGCGCGATCAAAACGCGACATCATTGACTCAAACGGATTGGCCTCTTTCGCTTCCGGCAAAATATCTTCCGCCATTACAGTTGTCATGTTCATCTCCTGATTAGTGAAGGGTAAATGGGAAGATGGTGAACGAACAAAAGTAGTGCCTTGCGTTCACCATCTTCCCATTTACCCTTCACCAGTTTTCAAGACTTCGTTCATTGCGCCCGTCCGATAGCCGTGTAGGTCAAGCGTCACGTAGCGAAAACCGAGGGCGCGAAAACGGCGCGCCAGTTCGTCTGCAACTTCGCGCCGCAGCGCGCCGTTCAATTCCGCCGGAGCTATTTCGAGACGCACCAGTTCATCGTGATGCCGCACGCGAAATTCGCGAAAGCCTAACGCACGCATGATCTCTTCGCCGGTTTCCACCTCACGCAAACGCTTGATCGTGACCGTCGTCCCGTAGGCGATGCGCGACGACAGACAGGGACTCGCGGGCGCATCCCACGTCGGCAATCCGGCGCGCCGACTCAAGGCGCGCACCTCTTGTTTACTCATCCCGACTTCGACGAGCGGACTGCGCACGCCGTGTTCTTCAGCCGCCGCACGACCGGGGCGATAGTCGCCCAAGTCGTCCGTCGTCGAGCCGTCCACCACGTAATTCAATTCACGCACGGCGGCCAGCGGTGCGAGTTTCGAGTAGAGTTCGGTCTTGCAAAAATAACAACGGTCACCGGCGTTCGCCGTGTAGCGCGGGTCATCCATCTCAGCGGTGGCGAGCGTCTCGTGGTGGAAATTGAAGCGCGCGGCGATCTCCGCGGCCTGCGCACGTTGGTGTGCGGCGAGGCTTGAAGATTCGCCCGTCACGCAAAGCGCACGCTCGCCCAGTTCTCCGTTTGCGACATAAGCCACATAGGAGCTATCGACGCCGCCGGAGAAGGCTACGAGCACGGATTTCATTTCGCCGAAGCGCGCACGCAAGGCGAGTTCTTTCTCTGCCGCCGCGGGCGAAACGAGCTCCGCTTCAACTCTGCCGCGCGAAACTTCTTCCACTGCCGAACCGCTCACAGCCATCATCGCTCCACTTCAACCCGCGTCTGCTTTCCGAATAACGCCAATTGGCCTGCGCCGTGCGTCGCCGTGACCGGCGCGGCTAACGATAAAGATTGAAAATCAGGGTGGTTGGCATGTTATCGCAGGCATCTTGAAGGACGCAACCCATCATCCATACAAAGCGAAATCGCACGCAGTTGACGCTCGTAGACGCATCTCGAAAGCGCATGTTATGCTCGCCCGAAAGAGCGCTCTGACGGCTTCGTCAACGCTTCTTTTGTTTCGCGTTCCGGTACAGAATTTTCACCTCCGAAAGAAAGTTGTCATTGTCGATGTCCGCTCGCCTTCATCTTCACTTCATCACTCAAGCCGTCGTCTTGTTGCTCCTGCTCGCCTGCGCCAATTCACTCCACGCGCAGGACGCGGCGAGCGGCGCTGACGGCGACGATTTCATCAAACTCTTTGAGCGCGCCCAGGACGCGCACGGCAAAGGCGAGTTGATTCGCGCGATTGAGCTTTATACGGCAGCTGTCAAGCTACGTCCCGATTTTCCCGAAGCTGAATACCAAAAGGGCGTCGCCTTCGGCGCGCTCAAGCAGTTGCCGGAAGCGGAGAAATCTCTGCGCCGCGCCATCGAACTGCGCCCCGATTGGTCGCTGCCGCAAACCGCGCTCGGACTCCTGCTCGTCCGCGCGGAGCGCGACGCTGATGCGGAATCTTTCCTGCGTCGCGCCATCGAACTCGACCCGAAAGACATGAACGCCCTCGCCGCCCTCGCCGCCCTGCGCCTGCGCGCGAGCGCGATAGACGAAGCTCTCAAATTGATCCAACGCGCCACCGCCGACGAGAAGGCCACCGCTGACATGTGGGCGACGCGCGCCGCCATCGAACGCGCTGCCGCTGATAAATCCGCCGCCGCTGCCAGCATCGAACGCGCTCTGCGACTCGACCCGAACAACGCCGCCGTTCTCGAAGAGCGCGCCGGACTCGCCGCCGACACCGACGACTATGAGCGCGCCATCACAGATAGCGAGAACGCTCTGCGCGCCGCCCCGAACTCGCCGCGTCTGCGCGCGCGCGTCGCTAATCTTCATGCGCGTGCGGGCGAAAAACTTCGCACCGGCGATCCGCAAAAGTCGCTTGCACATTACCGACGTGCCGCCGAACTGACGCCGGACAGCGTTGATTATGCGACGGGTTACGCGGCGGCGCTGGTGCAGGCCCGTCGCTTCGCAGAGGCTGTCGCGCTCCTGCGGCGCATTCTCGCGAGCGCGCCGGACAACTACACGGCGCACGCGAATCTGGCAACGGCTCTCGACAATTTGAAACAGCCTGCGGATGCGCTGGTCGAATACCGGTGGCTCAATCACGCCCGCCCGGAACTAAATGTGACTCATTTCCTCATTGCGCGCTCCTACGATCTGCTCGGCGAATACGAACAGGCGCTCGCGGCTTACGAAATTTTTCTGGCGAAGGCCGACCCCGCGCAGAACAAGTTGGAGATGGAGAAGGTCAATTTGCGTCTGCCGGGTTTGCGCAACCAGATCAAGCGCGGCGAAACCTCAAAGCGGAAGAAGAATTAAGAACGTCATCATAAAAAAGGTGCGACGGTGCTCTCCCTACACCAGCCAAATTATCGCCCGGCGGAAGTGTCAATGAAGCATTCACCCGTTTATCGAAAACGCATCGTGTTGCTGTCACTGTTTGCGTGCGTCGCCTCCCTGTTGGGTGAAGCGCGAGCGCAGGATTTAATCTTGCCGCCGCAGCCCGCGCCGCCGCCGATCTTATTTATTCCCGAAGCCGTGCGGATGCAACTGGCGTCCGCACGCGATGCGAAAGCGCGTGCGAAGTTGAGTCTCGAAGAAGCTGAAGCCCGCCTGCTGCGCGTCGAAGGGCAGACCGTTCTCAAACAATTCAACGCCGCCACCTTTGAACTCGGCATCTATCAGGCGTTGATCGAAGACGCCGTCCAAGTTTTACAACGCGGGGGAACTTCCGACGGCAAAACGCGCGACCTGTTCAAACGGCTCGAACTCGTGTTGCGCAAACACGCCGCGCGCATCGAGTTCGTCCGTCGCAACACTCCGAGCGAATATTCCGGCAACGTGCGCGCGATTCTCAATCGCGTTCGCGATTTGCGCACCGCATCGCTTGAAGCCTTTTACGGCAACACAGTGCTGCGCGAAAACAATGAGTAGTTAAACTGAGCGACATCGAACGGAGAGCGCCCGATGAAAAAACTTTTCCCGCATCTCACCCACGCGAATGTGCCGATGCCCCTCGCGCTCGTCATCATGGCGCTCCTGCTGCTGCTGCTGCTGCTGCTGCTGGCGCAGCCTCTCGCCGCGCTCACGCAGAGGCGCGAACACTTGACTCCGCAGGAAGTTGAGATGGTGGCCGACGCGCAGGAACTCGATAAACGCAGCGCGCTGCTCGTCAAAATTGCCGAGCGTCGTTTACTGGCGATCACCAATCCACCCGCCGCACAAACTCAACCGGCCAAAGAGGAAAGCACATGGGGCGAACTACCCAAAGGAACCCGCGCCGCTTACTTCAGCGATCTGACGCGCATCCTCGACGAAGCGATCAACAATGTGGACGACGTGGCGACTCGCACCCCCGGCAGCAAACTCCTCCCCAAAGCCATCCGCACACTGGCTGAAGCCTCCACGCGTTTTCTCTCCCGACTCACCCCCCTGCGCGAGAGCGCAACCGCCGACGGCGAACGCGAAGCCCTCGAACAAGCGATTGACAACCTTCAACAAATTATCGACGCCGCCGGGAAACTGCCCGCGGAAGAAGGGACCGAAAAGAAGGGTAAGAAGAAGAGCGAGAAGAAAGGCCACTGACTGAAAGAGAAATCCTCGCGTCTACCGGTAATACAAAGGGCGTTGGAAATATCATCCAACGCCCTTGTCATCTTTCTTTCAACTATCCGAACGCCGACCCCTTACTTTTCCCTTCCATCTCTCAACACTGCGACGGCGCGGCGGATGGCTTCCGTGATCCGCACGGCGGCTTCGCGCGCATTGGCAGTGTTGCGGTCGTCGATGGCTTGACGAAGATCGGGCAACGGTTGCGCCGCGTATCCGGTGTAGAAACCGGGCGCGTAAATTTGATGCGTGTACCAACTGCGCCCGCGTAAGCCCCGCTCGTCCGTGAGCGCGCGTTCGGCGGCGATGAGGCTGTCGTTGATGCGCTTGAGACGTGCGACGGCGCGCGCGTTTGCATCGTCAGCGCGGGTGCGTGTCCCGTCGATCTCTTCCAGCAGTTCGCTTTTGCGCGTCTGCACGCGTGCGGCCTCGTCGTTCAAATCCTTTACGGCATCGAGCAACGCTTTCGCGTCGAAGTCGTCAGCGAGTTTGCGGCTGGCGGCTGTTTTTTGCGTCTCCGTGACGAAGTTGCGCAGTTCCGTCGCGTAGTCCACGTAATCAAACGGCAGGGCGCGGGCATTGGCGAGGCGCAGCGTGATCGTGCCCCAGATTTGTGCGGCGGCGACGTGGTAGACGAATTCTGGATCGCCAAATTTCGCCATCCAGTTGAACGAGTCATAAGCCGAATGATAGACGCCGTAGTCGCCGCCGAAACCCATGTCGAGCGAGGAGATGCCGAGGTGTTGGAGAAAGGGCGTGTAATCCGAACCCGAACCGAGCGCACCGATGCGCGCCTCCGCGATGGGCGCGTCCGTCCCAGCGCCCGCGTCCGTTAATTCCGCTTCGGGACGCGACTCGCGCGTGCGATCCTGCCACGCCTGATAGACCGACTTTCCTGTTTTCGGATCGCGCACGTCGCGCGCCGCCGCGCGAATCAATTTCCAGAAGGTCGGCACGCTCGACGCGCCGAAATTTGCGCCCGACACGGCGGAGTCCATGTTGAGATAAGCGACGGCCTTCTCTTTCAACTCGGCGGCGTGCTCCTCCGCCCACTCGGTTGAACCGATGAGTCCCTGTTCTTCGGCGTCCCAACTTCCAAAGATGATCGTGCGGCGTGGCCGCCAATTCGTTTTGAGCAATTCGCCAAAGCCGCGCGCGAGTTCGAGCATGGCGGTCGTGCCGCTATTGGGATCGACCGCGCCGAACGTCCACGCGTCGCGGTGATTGCCGAGCACGACCCAGCGATCACGCTCCTGCGCGCCGTCAATGCGCCCGATGACGTTCCAGATCGTCTTTATTTGAAAGTCCATCTCGGTTTTCAAATGCACGCGCACGTCCTCTGTCCCGCCGACGTGATAAGCAAACGGTAAACCGCCCTGAAAACCTGCGGGGCGCAGGGGGCCACCGAGGGGTTCGAGCAGGCGGCGCGCGTCCCCATAGGAGATCGGTTGCACGGGGATGCGCGGGATGTTCAGCGCGGGGTCGTCTCGCTTGAGACGCACAGTACCGGGGATGGCGGGCTTGCCCGGCGTCAAAGGATCGCCGGGGTATTGAAAGAGATACATGATCGAGCCGCGTTGCGCGGAAGTTTCAGGACGCCACGGGCCTTTCGGATAAACGTCGCCCTGCATGTAGCCGTCGTCCTGCGGGTCGGAGTAGATGATCAGCCCGACCGCGCCGTTCTCTTCCGCCACCTTCGCCTTCACGCCGCGAAACGAACGACCGTAACGCGCGATGGCGATCTTACCCTTTACTTCGACCTTGAGCTTTTCCAATGCCTTGTAATCTTCCGGCAAACCGTAGTTGACGTAGACGAGCGGGGCCGTTACGTCGCCCGTCGCGCTGTAGCCGTTAAAGAGCGGAATGATGCGCGGATTTGCCGACGAAGCATCTTGCGGCAGGACGGCTTCCTGCAACCCCAGACGCTCGCGGCGCGGCGCGATGAGTTCGAGTACGGTCGGGCGTTTCGGGTACGGGAGCAGCACTTGATACTCTTTGAGTTCAGCGTTGATGCCGAATTTGCGCAGTTGATCGCGGACATAGAGCGCCGTCTGATAGTCTTCGGGCGTACCCGCGACGTGCGGCTCGCGCGTTAAGATTCTCAAGTGTTCGCGCGCAGCAACGGGCGCAGGCACGGCGCGAAAACGCTCTTCCAGTTGTCGCTCGATGTTGGCATCGGCGGCAGTGAAGCCGTCGAGCGCGACGGAAATTTCTTTAGTTTGCGCGTGGGCGCGTGAGATGATTGCGGTCGAGACGAAGCTGATGGTAAGAAACAGCGCGAGGGCGCGGCGCGCGGATGCTTTCATGTAGTCGTGACTCCTAAAGAAGATTGCGTTTCTGCGGTGAACTGTCTGGCGCGTTTGAGCGTAGAATGAGTTTACGCGAAAAGGCGCGATGAAGCCATACCACGCACAAACGGAGAAATGAACCACATATGGGCACGGAGAGAGCACAGAGGAAGACCATATTGAGATCGCAAATTTGAAATTTTTCCTTTTCTTCTTTCTCGGTGTTTCTCTGTGCTCTCTACCGTTGAATTTCAATTCAGGAGAACTATGGACAATCGATATTACCCCGGCGTTGAAGTTGACGTGCAGGAGTTGGCAGGCGAGTTGCGCAGGTTATTCGACGACGGCGACTATGAAGTTCAGTCGATGCAGGTGGCGCAGACCGCCGTGCTGCAAGCGCGCAAGTCGGGGACGTTGCGCGAGCTGACGGGACTTTCCGCCGCCTTGACGATCAAGATCACGCCGGAACACGGCGGCACGCGCGTCGAGATCGGGATGCAGAAGTGGTTTGATAAAGCAGCGGTGGCGGCGGTGGCCGTCATCCTCTCCGCCGGGATGTTGCTCGCGCTCCCCGCGCTCGGCGCGTACTGGCAATATAAGTTGACGGAAGATGCCTGGAAGATCATCGAGGCGCATATCGCGCGCAAAGCGGGCGGATATGTGCCGCCGCTGCCGGGAAGCTGCGGCACATGCGGCGCGACGAACACCTCCGGCTCTGCCTTCTGCGCCACCTGCGGCGCGGACCTGCGCCTCGGCGTCAACTGTGAAAACTGCGGCGCGGTGCAGCGCGACTCGTCGGCCAGATTTTGTAATCGTTGCGGCAAACCGCTGGCGGGGAAAATTTGAGATTGAGCGAGAAAGTATTTCGTGTCCGCGAGCGGCAAAGAAGAAAGACTGAAGGCGCAGAGATAGTTTCGGGCAACACATTTCAAGTGAACGGCGGGCGTCAATCTGATATGCGAATACTTGACCATCAATATTGCGCCACAGGCGGACGCAGGCGCGGCGTCGCGGTTTTCTTTTGTTGCGGGTTGCTCCTGATGGCGATGGCGTCTGTGAGTTATGCGCAGGCCGGTCGTCGCGTGCCGCCACCGAAGAGCGATCCGCCCGTGCCGAAAGCTGCCGAGCCAGCCGCCACGCCCGTCAAAGAAAAATTGCCGGAGGCGGCGAAGATTTCCCTGCTGGTCGGAAGTTCTCTATCAAATTTCATGCGCTCGTCTCTGGGGACGAGTGACATTTTGCAGGTCGCAGTCGGGCGGCGGTTGCAAGACAGCAAAAGTTTGCAGATCGCTTCGGGCGGCGAGATGACGCGCGGCGAAGCGCACAAACGCGCGAAGAAGGAAGAGACGAAAACTTTTATCGTGTGGTTTGAAATGGGGGGCAACGATTTCGGTTTTGACCCGCTCAGCCGCCGCACGCGCCTCGAAGACTTATCCATCCGCTACGTCGTGCTCGAACCGATGACGGGCAAGGTGAAGTCGCAGGGCGATGTCTATCTGCGCACTCCGAGCACCGGCATCCTCGGCGGCATCGGTCGTCGCCTGCCAAGTTGCTACCCGCAAGCACTCTCCACTTTCGAGTACGCGCTCACGGTCGCCGGGATCGAAACGGCGGAACGAATCATCAGATCATTTTCCTTGCCCGCGCCCCCGCTCTGTTCCTGAACGGGCGAACGGCTTAACCGGGCGACGCCCGCAACGGAATTGTTAACACCGGACACGCCGGTCCTCGCGCACAACCAATGTCAACCATCACCTGTCGGAACTGCGGACAAGCGAACGCCGACGTAGCGCGTATCTGCCGCTACTGCGGAACAGCTTTACTCGCCAACGATCAATCTTCGTCGCAGCGGCGACCACCCGATTACGCGCCGCCTCCGCAAGTTGATTTCGGGGGCACGCCCCTCTGGGCGACCGACGCCGCGCCGCCCGCGCCCGTCCAACCGCTCGCTCAGCCTCAGACTGCGCCCGGCCACTTTCGCTGCCCGCACTGCAACTCCACCGCGCCGCCCGTCCTCTCCAAACGCATCGGCGTCACTGGCTGGGTCGTCTTCTTCGCCCTGCTCATCTTCTGCTTCCCGCTCTGCTTCATCGGCCTCTTCATCAAAGAGGAATATCGCATGTGCAGCTGGTGTCGGGGAGCAATCGCATGATTGCGGAATGCACCTAGTCGTGTCTCAGTGCTTTGACGGGGTCGATGCGCGCGGCGCGTGCCGCCGGGTAGAGGGCGGCCAGGATAGCGATAACCACGGCGAAGATGATCGCGCCGAGCCAGAGGTAAGGCGGCAGCGCGAAGAAGTCCACGAAGCTGACGCTGCGCGGCTGCAAGATAAACTGATAAGCCAGACGGTTCGCCGCCCCCGCAATCGCCCACGCGATGAGCGTGCCGGCCACACCGCCCGCCAGCCCGATCAATCCCGCCTCGACGAAGAAGATCAATTTGATCTCCCTGTCCTCCGCGCCGATGGCTTTCATGATCCCGATCTCGCGCGTGCGTTCGAGGATGGACATGATCATCGTGTTGGCGATGCCGAACGAAGCGACGAGCAGCGAGATGCCGCCGAGCAGGGCGAGGGCAGAGTTGAGGATCAAAAAGACCGTGCGCAACTCTTTTAATTGATCGACGACGGAGAAACTGCTGAAACCGAGTTTGTCCAGTCGTTGTTGCACGTCCGGCAGCACGTCCGGGTCGCTCACGCGCACGACGGCCATCGGATAGCCTTCCGTTTCCTTCTCGTCGAGCACGCCGCTCTCGCGCGCCAACCGGAAGGCCACTTCGCTGATCGAGTTGCGGTAACGCTTCGCCCATTCGCGCGCCGTCGGAAGAGGAATATAAATGCTTGAGACTGGCATCAGCCCGCGAAAACGGCTGCGCCCCTGCACGCTGCCTTCAAGTTCCGTCTGCAACACGCCGACGATGCGAAACGTCCGCGCCGCCAACGCGTTCGCTTGGTCCGCCTCCGGCGTCTCCGCCTCAAGCGGCAGGCCGAAGAAACTCAAAGGCTCGTCTTCAGCCCTGTCCGCTTCTCTCTTCGCATCATCTTCCCCGCCCGCCTCCTGCGTGTCCTCCGGCTTCGCATTCGCACCGGGTAACTTCAACTCGTCGGCGGTCTTCTCTCCGACGGGCGCGAGCAGTTCCAACGTCTGCCCGATGGCATCCCCGGCCTTTTCGTAACCGAAGTTGCGCAGGAAACTTTCATCGACGACCGCCTCATCCGCCTCCGGCGAACTGATCATTCGCCCCGCCAGATAACTCTTGAAGCGCGTCGCCGCATTGGGTACGAGCGCGCCCCCGACCTGGCGCAACAGCGAGCGTTTATTCGCCCGCACGTAGGTTGTCAGCTCGATGTTCGGTTCGACCGCCGCGACGCCCGGTATCCGCCCGATCTCCGCGACCGCCGCATCGTCGAGGACGCGCTCCGGTACCTTGCCGCTTCTGCGCTTGTTTTCGCCTTCCCCTCGCCCATCGTCATTGCGCCGCGCCGCTCCCCCGCCTTCCATCGCCGACGAGACGAGTTCCATCAAATTGCGACCGCTCACCGTGATCTCGTTGAATAGATCGAGGTCGCGGAAACGCTGCACCGCGTTGCGCTGCAAGCCGAGGCCGAACGACATCATCGTCACGATCATCGACACGCCGACAATCACGCCCATCGTCGTCAATCCCGCCCGCAGACGCGCCTCCCGCAGGTTCCGCAACGCGAGTTTGAGAATGTCGAAAAACTTCATAAGCTATATGTGGAACACACCAAGAAGTGGATTGTCAGAACCGCCTGCGGTAGCGGGCGGTTGAAGCCGCGAGTTCAACCGCCCAGCTCAAAGGGGCGGTTCTGACCCGTGGCGTCACGCAGTCGGTATCTTGGTGTGCTCTGCATATAGAGATAGTGCGGAGTCTGGAGTCGTAAGGCAACGTCGTTAAGTTCGACCAGTCTTTACTGATATTTTTGACTCCAAACTCCAGATTTTTTTCAATTGAGCATCGTCAGTTGCGTCTGCATCCGCTTCAACTGTTCGCCGACACGCTCCGCGTCAGGCGCATCGGGGGCGCTCTTGAGATAAGCCTGCACGTCACGGATCGCCTCGGCGTAGCGACCGAGTTGGGCGAGCAACGCGCCGCGATCCCGTCGTTCGTCGAGCGCGCCCGGCGCGACGAGCAGGATGCGTTCAATGATGGAAAGGGCGCGGCGGTAGCGTCCCGCCTGCGCGTAAATGCTTTTCAGGTTGCGCAGCAGGCGCGCGAGAAGTTCGCGCGACGTGACGGGCTGGAGGTGTTCGTCGCAGAGCGGCACTTGTCCCTGATAGAGCGTGTCGAGCCGCTCCTGACAATCTTCCGCATCGACGATTTTCGCGTGGAACGGATCGACCAGTGCCGTCTCGCCGCGTGTCCCTCCCACGCGCACGATGAAATGACCGGGCAGGCCGACACCTTCGACATGCAGCCCCGCGCGCCGTCCGATCTCCATATAAACCACCGCCAGCGTGATCGGGATGCCCGTGCGCTGATCGAGCACGCCGGACAAAAGACTGTTACGCGGGTCGTAGTAATTCTTCTGATTGCCCGCAAATCCCAACTCGTCAAAGATGAATTGATTGAGCACGGCGACAGGAGATGAATCCTCCTCCTCGGCGTGCGCCACCCGCTCGCGCGCTTCCATCCCCAACTCGTAGAGCAGCGCGCGGTAATGCTCGACATCCAGCCCCGGCTGCTCTTCCGCCGCGATGAGCAACGCCGCGTGCGCCACCTCGATAGACGCATCCGGCTGCGCCACCAATCGCGCGAAACGACGGCGCGCTTCCACCGCCAACAATTTACTGGCAGGAGTCATAGAAGAATTGTGGATTGCGGATTGCGGATTGCGGATTGAAGGCCAATGGAAGGTGAATTGTAACTAGATGTGTCTTTGTTTCCATTTGTCTGTGCTCTGGATTTCCAATCCGCATTCCGCAATCCGCAATCCGCATTAGTTGAAGACGTGTCTCACGGCATCGTCCGTCCAGTCGGCAAGGCTGGCGGTGACGACATCGGCTCCGGCGTCGCGCAGGGCCGCTTCCTTGACGGTGTTGGTCACGCCGAGCGAGCGCATCCCGGCGGCGCGGGCGGCCTGGATGCCGGGCGGAGCGTCTTCGATGACGAGACATTCGGCGGGCGCAAGCGCGCTCTGTCTGTCGGCGCGGTGCGCTTCATTCAATTTTTCAAGGGCGCGATTGACGCAGGCCGGGTCGGGCTTGCAGGCATTCACATCTTCTGCGCTGACCACGACCGTGAAAAACTTCTCCAACCCCGCGCGTTCGAGGACATATGCGATGTCTTCACGCCGCGCCATGCTGACGACGGCGAGCGGGTAGTGCCGCGACAGGGCTTTGATAAACGTCACGACGCCGGGAAACAAAGGCAATTCATCGCTGATCAATTCCCGGTGCAATTTGCTTTTCAGTGCCAGCACGCGGCTCACGGCCTCGTCCGTGTGCTCGTGCCCTGCCTGCGTAAAAGCCGTGCGCAGGAACGTCAAGTCGTCCATGCCGAGCGAGGCGTAGTAGTCCGCTTCGGTGAGAGCGATGCCCTCGTCTGTGAAAGCCTCCTGCGCGGCCTTGAATTGCAAAGACTCGTCGTCGATGATGACGCCGTTAAAGTCGAAGAAGATGGCCTTGATCATGTATTCATCAGGTTGCGAGTGGGGCGGACCAGCTTCCTCCCGACTCTAAACTTTGGACCTTGAGATGTAGAACTTACGCGACCAAGATACGACGCTTCGCTCCGAAGTCCAAAACTCACGTCGCGTCGATCATCTAGCGCGCGGCGTCTCACTGCTCTTTGGCCGGGCGACCATCCCCGTTGCCTGTGGCTTGTGATCTCACTTCTCTGATCAGCGCGTTCTGCTCCGCGAAGAGCAGCGGCAAGCGTTCGCTCTCCAACACGTCGAGGCGGCGCAGAACCTCCGCAATCGTGAGTTCGTTCTTGAGGTTGATCTGGTAATCGAGATCGGCGCGCAGTCGATCCTTCTCCGCCTGCCGGTTCTGCGAGATGAGGATGATCGGCGTGAGCAGGGCCGCGACGATGCCGTTGATCACGTCGAGGAAAGAATAGGGGAAAGGATCGATGCCACGGTTGCCCTGAAAGAAAGTGTTGAACCAGACCCAGAGGATGACGAAGACGAGGGTCGCACCGATGAACTGCCAACTCCCGCCGAAGGACGAGACGGCGTCGGCCAGCCGGTCAACCAGCGTCATCCGCGCGTCGTTCTCCTCATTGACGTTACGCGAGACGCGCTGGCGCAGCAGTCTATCCGTCCGCCGCAGGCGATCTGAGATCGCGCTGACCATCTCCAACGCCACGTCCACATTAGATCGAACGAATTTAAGAAAATCCTCGCGTGAGAGCACGGCGAGGCGCGCGTCGGCGATGACGACAGCGTTAGCCGAACGGGGTTTGCCGTCGATGATCGCCATCTCGCCGAAGAAGTCGCCGTCGGCCAGTTCCGCCAGCGTCACGTCCTCCCCGTCTTCATCCCGGATGAAGATGCGGACGCGTCCCTCTTCGATCAAGTACATGGCATCGCCCGCATCGCCCAGTTGAAACAAGAGTGTCTCATCCGCCACATCGCGCACATCCAGCAGATCGCGCAACGCCCTCGCCGCGTCATCATCCAACGTGTTGAACAACGGCACAGAGCGCAAAGCCTCAAGCGTCATCAAGGGAACAGCTTCAGTCTGCATTTGCGATTTCACCTCACTCAGTAGTGATGAGGGATGAGTAAAATACATTCACCCTTCACTCATCATTCTTCACTCATCACTATTTTCCCGTCTCTCATCTGAATAGTGCGGTCGGCGAATTGGGCGGCGAGGTCGCGGTCGTGTGTGACCATCAGGACGGTCAACTGATCGCGCGCGACCATCTCACGAAGGAGCGCGAGCAATTCGCGGGCGCGGGTCGAGTCGAGATTTCCGGTCGGCTCGTCGGCGAGGAGAACACGCGGGCGGTTGGCGAGGGCGCGGGCGATGGCGACGCGTTGCTGCTCGCCGCCCGACAGTTCCGCAGGACGATGGTCTTGCCGCTCGCCGAGGCCGACGCGCTCCAACAGTTCGCCCGCTCGCCGCTCCCGCTCGCGCCCGGCGAGGCCGCCGAAGGCCAACGCGAGTTCAACATTTTCGGCAGCGGTCATCGTCGTGATGAGATTGAAATTTTGAAAGATCATGCCGACGGAAAAACGGCGGTAGCGCGCCATCTCCTGCTTCGTGAACGGCGCGAGCGAAGCCCCATCGAAAATCACTTCGCCCTCGCTCGCATGATCCAGCCCGCCGATCAGGTTGAGCAGAGTTGATTTGCCCGAACCCGACGTGCCTTGCAAGGCGACGAACTCGCCTTCCGCGACCGAAACAGACACGCGGTCGAGCGCGACGACCGTCGTCGCACCCATTCGGTAATGCTTCGAGACTTCGCGTGTTTGCAAGAGAGTCGGGTTCATGCGCTGATTAGTCAGTTGTCCTTCGTCAGTTGTTTGATTGAATCCGGGTTGGCCGCCGCATGTATCACGAGCGGTAAACTGCTGACGACCGACCACTGTAAGGCGAACAAATTTCAAAGCCGTCGCGTGCCAGATAACACGCGACGGCTTTCAAGTTCAAGTTCCCCTGACTGCCAGCAACTGATGGCGGACAACGGGCAAATCCTTAGACTTCTTTGTACTCTGAATCGACATCCTCGTCGGCGAAAGCAACTCGATAGTTGGGCGACTGTTTCTGCTTCGTAATGAGCAAGTCGTCTTTGGTCTTCAACAAATCGGCGCGGTTGTAAACCGAGAGTTCAAAATTGTAGCCATGCGTGATGGCATCCTTGGGGCAGGCTTCGACGCAGTAACCGCAGAAGATACAACGCCCGTAGTCGATGTTATAAACTTCGGCGAAACGCTCGTCCACGCCGGTGCGCTCTTGCGGCGGGCGCGGGTCGTCCGCCGCGATGATGTAAATGCAGTCCGACGGGCAGGCCGACGCGCACAGGAAACAGGCCACGCACTTTTCGCGCCCGAGTTCATCCACATGCAGCAGATGTTGGCCGCGATAACGCGGCTGCATCGTCACCGGCTCCTCCGGGTACTGGACCGTCCACTTCTCTTTCGGGATGTAAGAGAAGGTCACGCCCATCCCCTTGATGATCGCCTTCGTCGATTCGATGACATCCGTGATGATTGACATAAATCCTCTTGGATAAATGGGAAGTGGTGAATGGTGAACGGGTGGAAACAGATTTCCACCCGTTTACCATTCACTAAATTAGTTCCAGTTGACTGAAGAAATAACCGATTTCGAGCCGCGCGTTCTCTTCCGAGTCGGAGCCGTGGACGGCGTTCTCGCCGATGGAGGTGGCAAACTCTTTGCGCAGCGTCCCCGCGTCGGCCTTCGCCGGGTCGGTCGCGCCCATCAAGTCGCGCCACGCTTTGACCGCGCCCTCTTTCTCCAGTACCAAGACGACGCACGGCGCGCTCGACATAAACTGCGTCAACTCGCCGAAGAACGGGCGCTCGGCGTGTACCGCGTAGAAGCCTTCGGCTTCCTTCTGCGTCATGTGGACCAACTTCATCCCGCGCAATTTGAAACCGCTCTCCGTGAGTTTCTGGATGATGCCGCCCGCCTTCCCGTTGCGCACCGCATCGGGCTTGATGATTCCGAAAGTTAGATTGCCTGTTTGCTCTGCCATGTTCTCTAAAAGATACCTTATCTTGAAATTTTTAATTAACTCTCTTGCGGCGGCTTGCCCCCGCGTTCCCCGCGCACGATGTCAATGAGCGCGTCCAGACGTTGATCCGTATGCGTCTGCTGCGATGCTAACTCGGCCATTTTCTCCGATAATTTTGCCATTGATGCGGATAACTTGTTGATCGAGTCTTCCGTGCGAATTTGCGCATCTGCGAGCGCGGCAATGTTCCGCTCTGAATTAGCCTGCGCCGCCCGCAATTCGTCCATGCGCCCATCGAAGCTCAACGACAACTCGACGAGTTTATCAACCCGCTCATCGGACTCGCGGGAAGCCTGCGAGAGCGAGTTCAGCCGCTCGTTTTGCTGGCGAGCAACCTGATTGTGCTCGCGCGCCACTTGGAGCAGCGAGCCGACGAGTTCCTCCATTCGGGTGAGCCTATCTTCATCAGCCATAGCACACCTAAAAACTTTTTCATGCCGTAGCAGTTGCGCCGAGCGCGTCGCGCATCGCCGTGCCGATGTCGGCGGGCGAGTGGACGACGCGGATGCCGGCGGCTTCGAGCGCGCTCATTTTCTCGGCGGCAGTTCCCTTGCCGCCCGCGATGATTGCGCCCGCGTGTCCCATGCGACGGCCCGGCGGGGCGGTTTGCCCGGCGATGAAGGCGACGATGGGCTTCGTCACATGCTCTTTCGCGTAAGCAGCAGCGTCCTCTTCCGCCGTGCCGCCGATCTCGCCGATCATCACGATGCCTTCCGTTTCGGGGTCGGCTTCAAAGAGCGCGAGCGCGTCCGTGTGCGTCGTGCCGATGATGGGGTCGCCGCCGATGCCGATGGCGGTCGATTGGCCGAGGCCGAGCGCGGTTAATTGCCCGACCGCTTCATACGTCAACGTCCCCGAACGCGAGACGACGCCGATGCGCCCCTCTTTGTGGATGTGGCCGGGCATGATGCCGATCTTGCACTTGCCGGGCGAGATGATGCCGGGGCAGTTCGGCCCGATGAGCCGCGTCCCACGCCCTTCGAGGAACCGTTTGACCCCCACCATGTCGAGCGCGGGGATGCCTTCCGTGATGCAGACGACGAGCGGCATTCCGGCATCGGCGGCTTCGATGATCGCGTCTGCCGCGAACGGCGGCGGCACGTAGATGATCGAGACGTTCGCCCCCGCTTCCCGGACAGCCTCCTCGACGGTGTTGAAGACCGGAATGCCTTCGTGGGGGGGGCGGCCCCCCTCCGGCGGGACAGCAACAACAAACTCTGTGCCGTACTCCACCATCTGCTTCGTGTGGAAACTGCCCTCTTTGCCCGTGATGCCCTGCACGACAAGGCGCGTGTTTTTATCAACCAGAACGCTCAAAGTTTTCGCTCCCTCATTTTGTTGACGAACGGCAAGCGCCCATGCGTCGGACAGACTTCGTCAGCCGGTAAAATCAATTAACGCCCGTGGATAGTGTAATGGCTTGCCTGTAAAGAATGGGCAGTATAGCAAGGCGCGCAACAGGCTGTACAGCGTGTTGCGCGCCTTGCCGTATCGCGAGCGACAATGAGTTGGAGGATAGTACTTCGCTGCCGCTTTTCGCAAGGACTGTCCGCCGTGAGTCGCGCGGCGTTATGGCTGCGGCAGCACCTCGTGGTTGAGCGAGAAGCGATAATTGCCCGCCCGCAGGATGTTGAAGGTGATGTTGACGCTGAAGCGAGCGCCCGCAGCCAACGGCTGCGGCAGGTTGACCCGCAAACTCGCATTGAGTCCGCCGCCCGGCGTCTGCGCCGACGGAGACTCCAGCGTCGTACTGAGTACGGTGGTGTTCGCCGTCGCCGGGTTGTTGTCCGGGTCGTAGGTGAACGAGACCGAGTCAGCTAAGGCCAGTCGCGCGCTCGCGCCGTCCACCTCGTTGCCTACGGTCGAGAGGTCGTTGACGCGGAAGCGGAAGCTCGTGATCGGCTGTCCGGTGTTGTTCCTGAGCGTGCGGCGGAAGCTGACCGTGCCGCTGTTGCCCGTGCCGGTGCGCACTCGGTTCGGGTCGGCGGTCGAGGACAAGGCCGGGGCCAGCAGCGCCGCTGCCACTTTGTCGTTGCGCACAATATGACTCTGCGCGTTCTCCGGCCCCGGCGCGCCCAGCACCGCCGCCGCGAGCGTGTCTTGCCCGTCAACCGCGACGAGCACGAAGTCCGCCGCGTTGTTGCCCGTGTCTACCGGCAGCCCCTTGACGATCTTGCGCACGAAGCTGTGCTGCACGGCTGCGCTCACCGCAGTGAGGCCCGCGCCCTCGCGGTAGGGCGTCGCCGTGGTGGTGAAGCCAACGGCGTCCACAATCTCGTTCGACGAATTGAGCAGGGCGATGCCCGCCTCCTCCGGCAGATCGAAGGCGTCATAGGTCTGGTCGCCCGCCGCGTATGCGCCCAGCGTGTAGCCGGGGTCTTGCGTGACGAGGTAGTGGCCGCGCGCCTTGATCTGCGTGTTCGGGTTGATCGTGATGCGGTCGCCGGTCGAGGTGTCGAGGGTGTAGCCGCCGATGTTTATGGGCGCGTTCGTGTTGTTGTAGAGTTCGATGAACTCGTCGAGTTGACCATTCTCATTGCCGGGGGCGGGCGTCGCGGTCGGGACAGGCCCGCGCAGGCGAAACTCCGAGATGATGATCTGCCCCGCCTCATCGTTTAAGATCGTGCCCGTGCCCTGTCCATCGGAGACGGTTGCGCCCGTGACGTTCGTGATGTTGACGAAGTACGTCTCATTCGGCTCAAACGTCGTGTCGCCGTTGACGGTGACGTTGACGGTCGTGGCGGTCTGACCCTGCGCTATCGAGCCGGGCTGGTTGGTGAAGCCGACGTAGTCGCTGCCGGCGGTGGCCGGGTTGGTCGTGCCGTTGGCAGTGGAGGCGTTGAAGGTGACGCCGCCTGCCGGGGCGGGCGAATCGAGCGTGACGTTGAAGGTGAAGGTGGTCGTGCCCGTGTTGCCTTCGGCCTGCGCCACGTCGCTGATCGAGAGGTCGGCCACGGCAGTGACGGTGATGTTGACCGTCACCTCGGCGCTGTCAACCGTGCCGTCGTTGACCTTGAACTTGAAAGAGTCTGCGCCGTTGTAGTTGGCGGCGGGCGTGTAGGTGATGGCCGCCGTGCAGGTGTTGACCGCCGCGCAGTCGGGTGCTGAGATCGCGCCGAGCGTGCCGTTCGTGGGTTGCTGCGTGATGGTGAACGTCAGGTCGTTGTCGTCAACGTCCGTGCCCGTCAAAGTGATCACAACTGCCGTGTCTTCGTTCGTCGTCGCCGGGTTGGGCGTAGCCGAGGCGGTGGGGGCGGTGTTGGCGTTGACGACGGCGCGGCAGGCGGAGAACTCCGAGGTGTCGTTGCGCGGGATGTCGGGCGTGCCGGCGTTGTTGTCGTGGTCGAAGGGCGTCACGTCGGTGGCCGTCGCCGTGACGGACTCGTTCACCGTGGTCGTGGCCGCGAGCATCGCGTTGATCGTGGCATTGCCGGAGCCGTCCGTGTTGACGCTCTGGAAGCCGAGGAAGGTGCGCCCCTCGCCGTTGCCGGAAGTATCGCACGCGGCGTTGGAGAAGAACTCGACGCGGAAGGTCGAGTTGGCGTTGCTGTTGAGCGTGCCGGTGACGGTGGTGGTTGCGCCGGACTTCACGGCGGAGGCGAGGACGGGGAAGTTTTGCAGACGGTTCACGCCCGTGTCGGCGTCGCCCGCGTCGTTCGGCGTCACGCCGTTGGCGCTTGAAGCTCCGCCGAGGTCGATGCCGAGCGCGCTGTTAGAGAAGACGGAGTTGCCGAGGAAGCGGTTGCTGACTGTCGTGCCGACTGTCGCGCTGCTGGCGTACATGAGTATCCCTGTACCGGAGTTGTAAGCGACGAGGTTGCCCGCGCCCGCCGTTGTGCCGCCGATGGTGTTGCCGGAAGCCCCTTCCTCGACGATGATGCCGTCGCCCGCGTCGCAGGGACCTGTCGTGTTGCCGAGCGGGGTTGTGCCGTCTGCGGCGACGCCGACGTAGTTGCCCTGCACGGCGTTGCCGGTCGTGCCTGTATCCTGCAACTCTATTCCGCCCGACTTGTTTCCGCTGGCGACGTTGCGCGCCGCCGCCGTCAATCCGCCGATGGTGTTGTTGCTTGCACCTGCTGTGACAGCCACGCCGTAACAGCCATTGGGAATAGCAGTCATGCCGTTTACGTTTGTGCCGACATAATTGCCCGCGACTGTGTTGCCGTTTGTTCCGCTATTCTGTAAGAAAATACCGCTGCTAGTGTTACCGGAGGCAAGGTTTCGTTCCGCCGCATCATTCGTGCCGTCTGCATTCGTGCCGATTCGGTTATTGGCTGCACCGCTGAGGACTAAAATGCCAAATCTATTCGCCAACGCCGCCGTGCCCGCCGCGTTCGTCCCGACGTAGTTGCCCGCGATGGTGTTGCCGCTCGTCCCGGCGTTCTGGATGAGGATGCCGAGGTCGCTGTTGCCGGAGACGAGGTTGCGCTCGGCCTCGTCGCCCGTGCCATTACCGTCCGTGCCGACGCGGTTGTTCGCCGCGCCGGCGAGGATAAGGATGCCGTTGCCGTTCGCCACGGCGCCCGTCCCCGCGGCGTTCGTGCCGACGAAGTTGCCCGCCACGATGTTGCCCGTCGTCCCGGCGCTCTCGATTCTGATGCCGTTGCCGCTGTTGCCGGAGACGACGTTGCGCTCCGCGGCGTCGGCAGTGCCGTTGCCGTCCGTGCCGATGCGGTTGTTCGTCGCGCCGAAGAGGGTATAGATGCCGTTGCCGTTCGCCACGGCGCTCGTCCCCGCGGCGTTCGTCCCGACGAAGTTGCCCGCCACGATGTTGCCCGTCGTCCCGGTGTTCTGGATAAGGATGCCGTTGTTGTTGCCGGAGACGAGGTTGCGCTCTTCGGCGTCGGCAGTGCCGTCACCATTCGTGCCGATGCGGTTGTTCGCCGCGCCGGAGGAGATAATGATGCCGATAAAGTTCGCCACGGCGCTCGTCCCCGCGGCGTTCGTCCCGACGTAGTTGCCCGCCACAACGTTGTTGGTAGCGCTCGCGCCTGTGAGTTGGATGCCTCTGCCGCTCGTAAAGCCGTTGATGATTAGTCCGCTCACCGTCGAGTCGCCCGCGGTGATGTCCAGTCCCACCGTGCCGGGTGCGCTCGCCCCGTTCAGCTCGATCTTGAGCACGGTGTTGAGCGCGCCCGTCGCGTTCGTGTTCGCTGTCGCGCCCGGCTGCGTGTAGCCGTCAATCGTGACCGCTTCGGTGATGGTCGGAAGCTGAGAGGTCGGACTGATCGTGCAGACGCCTGAGATGCAGCCTGTGTCCGTGTCGGGGATTTGGAATGTGATGGTCTCCGCGCCCGCGTCTGCGTTGGCGGCCGTTATGGCCTCGCGCAGCGTGCATTCAGTCGCGTCGCACCCGCCCGTGCCGGGGTCGGCCGTCGTGTTGACGACGTAGGCCGTGTCGTCAATCGCCGTGACGGTGATGCTGACCGTCGCCTCGGCGGAATCCGTCGTGCCGTCGTTGACCTTGAACTTGAAGGAGTCCGCGCCGTTGAAGTTGAGGTTGGGCGTGTAGGTGACGGTCGCCGTGCAGGTGTTGACGGCCGCGCAGTCGGGTGCTGAGATCGCGCCGAGCGCGCCGTTCGTGGGTTGCTGCGTGATGGTGAAGGTCAGGTTGTTGTCTTCGGCATCCGTGCCCGTCAAAGTGATCTGAACGGGCGTTTCCTCGCCCGTCGCCGCCGGGTTGGGCGTGGCCGAGGCGGTGGGGGCGGTGTTGGGCGGCAGCACCTCGAAGGCGCCGATGTCGGAGAGGTCGCCGGGTTGAGGGCTGGGGTTTGTGGTGGCGGGGTCGTCAACGGGGCGAGTGAAGCCGCGCTGGTCGGTGGGGATGGCGACGTTGTTCGCGTCCGTCGCCAAATTCTTACCCTTGTCGATGGCGACACTCCCGGCGAGTAGGGCGCGCGTCTGCGTGGGGCCGCCGTTGTTGGCGAGAGTGCCTAAGTTCAACTGCGCCGCCGAGACGGGGGTCTGGTCGCCGGTCGTGGGGGTGAAGGTCGCCCCGTTCGTCGTGCCGATGATGTTATAGCCTTGTGAGGTGAACGTGCCGGACAAGTCCGGGCCAAAACCGAGTGCGGCTACCGTGTTCACGGCGACGATAGTGTTCGCGAGACTTGCCGAGCCGACACCCTGCTGGGAAATGCCGCCCCCGCTGCCGCCGCTGCCGCCGCTACCGGTGGAGTTATTGCTGACGGTGCTGTTCTGGAGCTTCAGCGTGCTGGAATAAGAAATGCCGCCCCCGCTGCCCCCGCTGCCGCTTTGGCTGAAGTTGCCGCCGTTGCCGCCGATGCCGGTGGAGTTGCCGCTGACGGTACTGTTCTGGATAGTCAGCGTGCTGGAAGAAGAAATGCCGCCCCCGCTGCCGCCGCTGCCGCCGTTGCCGCCGTTGCCGCCGGGGCCGCCGAGGCCGCCGTTGCTGCCGTTGCCGGTGGAGTTATTGCTGACGGTGCTGTTCTGGATAGTCAGCGTGCTGGAAGAAGAAATGCCGCCCCCGCTGCCGCCGTCGCCGCCGTTGCCGGTGGAGGTGCCGCTGAAGCCGCCTCTGCCGCCGGAGTTGCCGCTGACGGTAACACCCATCAACTTGAGATTACCTGCGTTGAGTATGCCGCCGCCGCTGCCGCCGTTGCCGCCGCTAGTGCCGCCGCCGATTCCGTCCGGCGTGCGCCCGTTGGTGATGGTCATGCCTGAAATCTCGACCGCCGTCGTCGCCGCGCTGGTGATGCTAAAGACGCGGAACTGCGCCGACACCGAGCCGTCGCGCTTAACAATCAATTTATCCGCGCCCGTGCCCGTAATCGTCATGTCACTGGAGATGACGAGTGCCGAGGTGGTGTCCGTCGAGTTCGCGCTCAACAGGTTAATCGTGCACACGCCAGAGGCGCAGCCCGTGTCCGTACCGGGGATTTGGAATGTGATGGTGTCCGCGCCGGTGCCGGCAGCGCAGCCGCCGCTGGGCGCATTCGTGTTGGCCGCCGTGATCGCCTCCCTGAGTGTGCAATTAGCGTCAACGGTGATTGGCCCGTCGGCTGTCGAGTTGACGACGATGTTCGTCGCCGCGCGCCCCCGCGCAGACCACAGCGCGAAGCAGGCCAGAAAGGCGAAAGTAAGCAGACAGATATTGCGGACAAAGGGACGTGCGAGATGACGCATCGGGACTACTCCTGATAAGGTGGCGGACGAAGGGAGCGCCGCGCGGGGACGCGCTCTAAGGGGTGCCGGATGACGTGCCGTGCATGAGACTTCGGAGTGAATCCGCGGCCTGAGACGTGGCGGGGTCAGGGGCACTGCCGTCGTGTCGTGGACGACGCTGACGGAAAGGCGTCAGGGGCGGCGTGCGGCAGTATTTAGCGCGACCGTCCCGTGGCGACTTCTTGAGTTACGCAGCGGCGCTTTGTCCGTGGCTGCGTGTGAAAATGATTAGTGGCTTCTACCCGCCTGAAGACTACAAAGTACCTTTGGCGGGCAAGCCGGAAAGAATGTGAAAGGTGAGACCGTTAGAGAGTCTGCTCCGTCACCTCACCGCGGCATCAGGTGGAGAATCATCTATTCTCGCTGTCTGTTGGGCTTCTGCTAATTGTCTGGCCGCGCAACTATAACACACATATTGCACCGCCACAGCACTCACGCCGCCATTCGCCCCCGCACCGCCCGCGTTAAAGGTCACATCCACCTCTCCGGCGGCGCTCGCCGCGCTCGTCGCGACCACGTTGATTAAGAGAAACGCCACGGCCATCAAGCCGAAGGCGGACACGATAAGATTCTTCATGTGAGGGATCGTCATCTCTACACTCCTCAGAAGTTGGGGAACTGGTGGAAGCCCGACGCTCTACCGCCGTGACTTTCGCTCAGGCGGTCGGTCGCAAGTAAATTGGCAAACTATGGCTTGGGAGCTATAACCCGGAAGGGCGCGGCTGCTGATGGTCTGTTTACTCGTCAGTTGCGAGACTGGCGTAAAGTCTGGAGACCCGACCGGAGGGTGCATGGGGCGACTCAGGTCAGAAGGGAGGGGCAACATCAACGCCGGAGTCCGGGGCGGGAATGTTTAAAAACGGGCGCGAGTGTAACCCGAAGATTCAAAATCACGCAAGGTTAAATGTGAACTAACGGTAATGGGTCAGTTACGTGAGCATAAAGGGAAAAGTTGTTGAGTTGGTCGTATCTTCTCATCAAGAAGAAACCAATGCGACACGTTTACCAATCAACTAAGTCACCTGATTATGGAGTCAATTCGTG
>JBPCIP010000163.1:0-30119 GCA_051006195.1 Pyrinomonadaceae bacterium | reverse complement strand
TCAGGCTAACGCGCGGGCTCATCGGCACCAAGATGGCTCGACCTTCGACGGCCAGTGGCAGGGCGGAGCGTACACCACTTCGACAATATTTTCATGGGTGGTGGCGAAGCCCCGCTTCATGATGGCTAACGCTGGAATTCACCCGCCCGCGCCACGCTACGGATAGCATTAAAGAAATCATACAACGAGGATGAGAGGCACGCTGGCGCGGGTCGGGTGGAATGACTTGTTGGGCGGCGGTTAGGAATATTGTTTATTCTCCTCAATAAAGACTGCCTCTAATTCCATGCCGGGCAAAATACCAACATCTTCAAGTTTACGACTGTCCCGTGCCATTCCACGCTTTTCTGCCCATAGCATTCCTACATCCTTAAAGAGTCGATTTGACTTGGCGTCTTTCAATATCCACTTCTCCCCATAGGTAAACGGCGGAATCTTTTTTCTGGCATTCAAGGTTATCCAAGTATCATCCAATAAATCAGATATAGTACGAAATTGATCATAAGGCACTCTCCATATTTTTCCTCCATTTCCAAGTAATGGCCTTGTATTAATTGTCAGAAAGTTTTCTTCCCTGATATTTTCCACCGCTTTGTCAGCAGCCGATTCTAATATTCTGACTGCATCATCTGACTTAATTGTTCCCTGTTTATTACCTACAGTTTCAGTAAGCGCAGAAACAATTTCATTAGAAGCAAGAGTGGCACGAATTGTTTTTTGAATATTGGTAAATAGTTGGTTCTCGTCAAGAGGCTTTCTTTGGGTAATTGCTTCTACAAATTCACGAGCACCTTGCTGCCCAAACTCGGTGGGAGAGTAAAAATGATGCGGCCTAAACCAAAGAATCGCAAAAAAACCAATAGCGATTAACAAAGGAAATACAACCACGAATGCTGTTAGGGCTACTTGAATGTTTCCGCTGGTCTGCGTAACAGCAGCGCCTAGAACTGCCTCCGTAAGAGAGACAAATAGAGAAATTACCCAGAGAGGGGTTAACGTTCGACCGGGAGATTGTTTAGGTTCAGGTGAAGACATATACGAAAGATTAATTCCATTCCAATTTCAGTTCAAGGCGAAGCCGCCCAACACACTTTAGGCCGCTTTGAGCGCAGCTAACATTGCGCGGGTGCGCGCTTTTGAACGCTCGAACTCGTCCCGGTCGCGCTTCATCTGCTCGTATTCCCGCTCTATTTCGGCGAATAGCTTTTCGATAGCAATTTTTAACTCAGCCTCTTCCAAAGTCAATTCATTTGTTAAGGTCTTGCTCATTTTTGTCAATCCCCCGACAGGGAGTTTACGCTTTCTACGTTCTCTTGCTCAAACGATTCTGCACCACGACGACGAGCAACAAAAACAGCCCGCGCAACACCGCCTGCCACCACGGGCTGATCCAGCCCTCGAAGTTGAAGACGTTGAAGATGAGGCCGAGCAGCAGCACGCCGACGAGCGTCGAAGTCACGCTGCCCTGCCCGCCGGTTAAAAGTGTCCCGCCGACGACGACCGCCGCAATCGCGTTCAACTCCTCGCCCTGACCCGCCACCGGTCGCCCCGCGCCGAGCCGAGCCGCGTCGAGCACGCCCGCCAGCCCCGCCAGCGCGCCGCTCAGAGCGTAGACGCCCATCGTCACGCGCCCCGTGTTCAGGCCCATCAACCGCGCCGCCTCGTCGTTGTCGCCGAGCGCGTAGACGTGTCGCCCGAAGCGCGTGTGGTTCAAAATGAGCCATCCGAGCGCGAAGGCCACGAGCAGGAAGACGACCGGCACGGGGAGTGGCCCGATGAAGCCGCGCCCCAGCCACGTCAATCCTTCCGACGCGCGGCTGATCCCGATAGACTTCTCCCCCGTGTAAGCCAACGCCAATCCGCGCGCCGCGATCATCATCGCCAGCGTCACGATGAACGGCTGGATGCGCGCCCGCGCGATCACCGCGCCGTTGACGAGGCCGAGCAGCATCGTCAAACCGACCGCCGCGACGACGGCCACCAGTGAGCCGCGCTCCGCCAGACTCGCCGCCACCACGCCCGCCACCGCCATCAGCGAGCCGACCGAGAGGTCGATGCCCGCCGTCAGGATCACGAAGGTCATCCCCAGCGCGACGAGGCCGAGCATGCTGTTCTGGCGCAGCACGTTCAACAGATTCTCTTCCGTCAGGAAACGCTCGTAGCGAAACGCGGCGAAGACGCAGAGCGCGATGAGGGCAATCAATGCGCCTTGCCGCTGTGCGAACGAAGCGAAGCGCGCCCGCACCAATCGCCCGCGCGCCGAACCGGCCTCATCAATTGTCGCTGTCGCCTGGCTCATTATCTTCTCCGTCTCAGTTCGGGTGCGGGCGCGTCAAATTTGATCTTTCGGTTGAGTATTATTTCTTTCGCCGCTCCGCGCGAGCCTTCGCCACGATCTCTTTGACTTCGGCTAAGAGCGTCGGCGCGTGATACGGGATGCCGTCCTTAACCGTCCACTCGATGCCGCCCGTGCGCACGGCCTTTCCCTCTCTGATCGTCTCGACGCCCGTCGGGTAGAGCACCTTCAAATTTTCGAGCGGGTTGCCGTTCACCACCAGCAAGTCCGCCGCGTAGCCGACGCGCACGCGCCCCAGCCGATTCTCCTGTCCGAGAATCTTCGCGTTGTTGCCCGTCGCGTGCTGAATGACTTTGAGCGGGTGGAAACCCGTCTCCTGATGCAACTCCAATTCGCGGAGCAACCCGAAGCCGTACATCTGATAGATAAAGCCCGCGTCCTCGCCCACGCCGATCAGGCCGCCGCGCCGCTCGAATTCGCGCAGGGCCGCCATCCAGATGCGGTAGTTCTCCTTCCACATCGCCTCGTCCGTCGAAGTCCAGCCGATGAAGTACGAACCGTGGTTCGCCGGGTCGGGGCGAAAATATTCTTCGAGCGTCGGGTGGAGGTACTCGGCGAACCACGGTTGCGTCTGCGCGCGTTGCAAGTCGCGGCTCGCTTCGTAGATGACGAGCGTCGTGTCCCACGCCACGCGCGCCTCGACCATCGCGTCGAGCACTTTCATCAAACGTTCCCAATTCGCCTCGCGCCACAAACGCCCCGCGTAGCGAAAGCGATCCACCTCGTCGTTGTAGTTATAGGCGGGCGGAAAATTCTGCACGCCGTTTTCAATCGCCGCGTCGGGGATGCCGTACCAGTGCTCGATTGAGGTTGTCCCGAATTTGCTGTCGTCCCAGGCGTTCGTCTCCGCAATCGCCGCATGATGCGCGATACGCAAATTCTGCTGGCGCGCTTCGTCCCACGCCGCCGCCATCAGATCGCGATCCATCGCGAACATCTTCAAGCCGTCCACGCCCTGCGCCTTCAACTCACGCACGCGCTGGCGCGCCGCTTCCGCCGTGCGCGGCGCGCCGCCCGCCGCGTACACCGCATAGACGAACAGGCGCGGCGCAGCCACTTCGCCGCGCTCACTCGCCCCACGCAGCGCGAGCGTCTTCAGCGTGTTGCTGCCGACATCTCGCACCGTCGTGATGCCGCATGCGAGCCACAATTTCAACTCGTATTCAAGCGGCTGCGCGACGCCGCCCCGCTCTTCCTGCACATGCCCGTGCGCGTTGATCAAACCGGGCATCACGTATTTGCCGCCCGCGTCGATCTCCGCGTCGCCCGCCGCCGGGCGTTTCGCCGTGCCGCTCTTGAGCGTCACCGGATCGAGAGCGACCATGTCCGCAATCGTGTTGCCCTCGACGACGATGTCGAACGGCCCCGAAGCGGGCGTCCCGTTCCCGTCGATCACAATCGCGTTGCGAATCACCAGACGAGGGTAACGCTTCCCGCCTTCAATTTTCTGCTTCGGCGTCTGCGCCCGCGCGCCCGTCATTACGAACGCTCCGCACAGTAACCCTGTCATCACGAGGCACACCAACACTATGACCCGACCACTCACGCCCGCCCGCTGAACAATGAACATCAAGCGTCTCTCCAGATTGTTTATCAAGTTAACTGCTGACGAAGCGTGACGGATAACTTTGCTCACGCCATTTTCGGACGTTGAATGTAAACCGCGACGAGAATGATCGCTGCTTTCAAAACGAGCGACCACGCGAAGCCGATGCCGACCATGTTGAAACTCGTCGTGATGACTTGCATGATGAGCGCGCCGATGAGCGTGCCGACCACGGTCGCGCGCCCGCCCGTCAACGCCGTCCCGCCGACGACGACCGCTGCGATGGCGTCGAGTTCGATGTAGAGGCCGACCTTCGTCGCGTCGCTCGCCTCAGATTTCGCCGCTTCGATGAGTCCCGCCAAACCGGCGAGCAAACCGCTCAACGCATAGACGATGAGCTTCGTCCGGTGAACTTTGACGCCGGCCAGCCGCGACGCCGCTTCGTTGCCGCCGACCGCGACAACGTAGCGCCCGAAACTCGTCGCGCGCATCACGAAGATCGCCGCCGCCACAACCAGAATCATCACCACCACGGAGACCGGCACCGGCCCGACGAACCCTTTGCCAAGCGACATGAAATTTTGATTATCGATCAAAATGATCTGCCCGCCCCGGCTGATCACCTGCGCGACGCCGCGCCCCGTAATCAACATGGCGAGCGTGACGATGATCGGCTGGATGCGAAAGCCGGAGATGAGCGCGCCGTTGAAGAGGCCGACGGCGAGCGCGGCGGTGAGTCCCAACCCCACCGCCGGGACGAGGCCGCGCTCCAGATTGGTGGCGGCGAGCGCGGCGGCAATCGCCATCACCGACCCCACGGAGAGATCGATGCCGCCCGTCGCAATGACGAGCGTCATGCCGACGGCGACCAGCACCGTCGGAGCGACTTGTAAAAGGATGTTGCGGAAATTGTCGAGGTCCGCGAAATTCGGCGTGAAGATGGCGTTGCCCGCGACGAGCAGGATGAGCGCGGCGAGCGCGCCGTAGGTCGGGCCGTAGTCCGCGAGGAGCGAACGCGCGCCCGTGCTCTTCGCCCGCGCGCGATTGGCTGGAGTGGCGTTCTGCATCTGCTCAAGCTTCCCTTCTCACACGATTTAACTTGGCGGCGGGTTGGTATCGGCAACATGCGTCGTCGCAGTGGCAGGAGCGACGGCGGTCGCGTCATCTGCCGCGTCGCCTTCGGCCATCGCATGAATGATGTTGTTCTGCGTGATCTGCACGCCGCGCAGTTCGCCCACGCGCTGCCCGTCTCTCATCACGACCACGCGCGAACTGCCTTCGACCAATTCCTCCAACTCCGACGAGATCATCAGGACGCCGAGGCCGCTCTCGGCAAGTTCGCCCACGAGCGACTGAATTTCGCCCTTCGCGCCGATGTCGATGCCGCGCGTCGGCTCGTCGAGGATGAGGAACTTCGGGTTCTTGCAGAGCCAGCGCGCCAAGAGCACTTTTTGTTGGTTGCCGCCCGACAGTTCGCGAATTTTCTGCTCCGCGCTCGCGGCCTTGATGCCTAGCCGCTTCATAAATTTGTCCACGATCTCCTGCTGGCGGGCGCGCGACACGACGCCGAGGCGGGAGAGCGCGGGCAGGGCGGCGAGCGTCAAATTCTCGCGCACCGAAAGTTCCGGGATGATGCCTTCGGCCTTGCGGTCTTCCGTGAGAAACGCAATGCCAGCGTCAATCGCGTCGTTCACCGAACCGCGCTTGATCGTCTTGCCTTCCAACTGCACCTGACCGTCTTCGATATTGTCCGCGCCGAAGATGGCGCGCGCCGTCTCCGTCCGCCCCGAA
Organism: Pyrinomonadaceae bacterium; assembly: GCA_051006195.1. Lineage (GTDB taxonomy): Bacteria > Acidobacteriota > Blastocatellia > Pyrinomonadales > Pyrinomonadaceae > JAIVJZ01. The sequence continues at coordinate 24,426 of JBPCIP010000163.1, read as the reverse complement.
CCGAGCAGGCCCGCCAGCCCGACGATCTCGCCGCGCCCCACTTCCACCGTCACGTCGTTCAGCTTGCGTCCACGCTTCAAGTTTTCCGCGCGCAGGAGCGGCGTCTCATTCTGCTGGCCCGCGTCCGCGTGTTTGAAGGCGGTCGTGCCCCGGCGCAACTCTTCGCGCTGCTTGCCGAGCATGAGACAGACGAGATCGATCTTCTCCAATCCAGCGAGCGGGCGCGTAGCGACAAACTTGCCGTCGCGCAAAATCGTCACACGGTCGCAGACCGTGTACAACTCGTCGAAGCGATGGCTGATGTAGATGACCGCCGTGCCTTCGGCTTTCAATCGCCGGATCACACTGTAGAGAATCTGCACTTCATGTTCGGTCAGAGAACTCGTCGGCTCGTCGAGCACGACCACTTTCGCATCGAACGAGACGCCGCGCGCTATCGCCGTCATCTGCCGTAAGGCGATATTGAGGCTGCCGAGCGGCGCACGCGGATCGATGTCGAGGCCAAGCCGTTGCAAGAGCGCACCGGCTTCCCGGTTCATGCGCTTCCAATCGATCAGGCCGAAGCGGCGCGGTTCGCGCCCCAAATAGATGTTTTCGGCGACGGTGCGGTAGGTGAGCAGATTGACTTCCTGATAGACGGCGACGACGCCCTCGGCTTGCGCGTCTTCCGGCGTGCGAAAGTCAACGGGTCGGCCTTCGAGATACATCTGCCCGCCGTCGCGCGTGTACGCGCCCGTCATGATCTTGATCAAGGTGGACTTGCCCGCGCCGTTCTCGCCGACGAGCGCATGCACTTCGCCGCGCGCCAAATCGAGATCAACCTCGGAGAGCGCCATCACGCCCGAAAAGATTTTCGTGATGCCCTCCATGCGAAGGACCGGCTCTGTCTTATCCATGATTTTAGTAGTCAGTAGCCCGTAGTCAGTAGAAGTCAGTCAGCCTTTGGTTTTTATGCTGGCTACTAACTACTGGCTACTGACTACTTCCTCAATACGCTTCGTTCAGGAATTGCGCCGCGTTCGATTTATCGAAGATGCGGTCTTCGATGCCGATGACGGGGGGGAGTTTTTCGCCCTGCAAAAATTTCTCCAGCGTGGCGAAAGCGAGCGGGCCGAAGCGCGGGTTGGACTCGACCGTAACGTTCATCTTGCCGTCGATGATGGCTTGCAGCGCGGACTTCTGCCCGTCCACCGAGATGATGAAAACTTCGGTGCCCGGCTTCATCCCTGCTGCTTCGAGAGCTTGAATCGCGCCGAGCGCCATCTCGTCGTTGTGCGCGTAGACGGCGGTGATCTGTTTGTTTTTGGCTTGAATGATGTTCTGCATCACATCGCGCGCTTTGGCGCGGTTGAAGTCGCCGGTCTGCGTCTGGATGATCTTCATCTCCGGGTGTTTCGCGATCTCGTCCGCGAAACCCTTCGCGCGATCCTGCGTGACTGAGGCTCCGGTCGTGCCGCTCAACTCGACGATGTTGGCCTTGCCGTTCGAGGCTTTGGCGAGCCAGTCGGCGGCGCGCTGGCCCTGCTTGATGAAGTCTGACTTGAGGACGGTGACGAAATCTGCGCCCGCCGTGCCCGCCGCTTCGCGATCCACGAGGATGACGGGGATGCCCGCATCCTTCGCCGTCTGCAACGTCTGCTCGAAGCCGACCTTTTCGCGCGGCGCGAGGAAGATGGCATCGACGCGCTGCGCCACCAGGTCTTCCACGTTCGACGCCTGCTTGGCGGTGTCGCCCTGCGCGACCGTCAGGCGAAAGTCATATTTGTCGGCGTGCTTCGCCGCCTCCGCCCGCATGCTCTCGGTTTCGGCGATGCGCCACGGCCCGTCCATCTCCATCTGCGAGAAGCCGACCACTTTCTTGCCGCCGCTTTGCCCGCCGCCGCCGCCACTACTGCTCTCCTTGCGACAACCGCCCAACAACGCGAGTATCGACAACAACCACACCGCCATCAGGAACGTCAACAATTTTCGCTCGCTGCCAATTGATTTCATATTTCACCTTCCCCGACTGATTTTAAGTATCCGCGCCGCCCTGAAAACGTTTGCGCCCGACTATTCGGCTCGCGCCGTCGCTCTGGGCGCGGGGCCGATTCGCAACCACTCGAACTTTCCGCTCGCGCCCGCCACGCCGCCTGACGTGAGCGCGACGCGCACGCCTCTGTCCCACGGCGGCAAAAAGAAGCCGTCCACTTCGTCGCCCACATCTTTCCACGTGCGCCCGTCCGCGCTTGTAGCGAAGCGAAACTTGTGCCCGGCCTTCGCCGTCATCCGCAAATGGACGCGCGGCGACAGCACCGCATCGGTCAGCGTCGCCACCGTTTTCTGTTCGTTCTTCTCGCGCCGCCACACGATGACATTGCGCCCGTCAACGGCCACGCCGAGCGCGTTTTCGCCGTCGCCGTAAGCGGACAGACCGGCGAGCGCGCCCGGCTTGTGCCCGCGCGTGTCGATCAAGGTCGTCGCGGTGTAGTCGCCGGCGGTCGTGGAACGCGCGACAACTGCGCCGATCGGATTCGTCGCCTGCTGATGCGTCGGCGTTAGCACAAGTTGACCGCGCTCGATTCTCATGACGGGTTCGTTCGCTTGCGGCCACTGCCAGCCCGCCGGCAGGCGCGGCGCGATGAAGTCGTCGAAGAAAGCATACTCGGTGTTACGCTCGCCCGCGCCGTGCGGCGACATGGCACGACCCGATGGCCCACGGCCTTCGTTGATCGTCGGCCACCCGTCTGCGCCCCAGCGCACTTCGTCGAGTAACGCCTGCCGCCCCACGTAGACGAAATCTTTCGGGTGCATCGCGTGATACAGCAAATAGTCGCGCCCGCGCGCGTCCGAGACGATGCTGCCGTGGCCGGGGCACTTCCATGCATCGTTGCCCGCGAGGATCGGGTTCGCCGGATTCTTCTCCCACGGGCCGAGGAGTTTTCGCGAGCGCGCGACACCGACCATATAGTTGCATTCGCGCGCGCAGCAGAAGTTGCCCGAATAGAACATGTAGAACCACCCCTTACGCCGGACGACCGCCGGGCCTTCGATGAGATCGCCGTAGGGCAGCGTCGCGTGCTTCTCCCATTTGTCGGTGTTGCGCAGCACCTCTTGTCGCTCGCCGACGAGGCGCGTGCCGTCTGCCGAGAGCGGCTGTGCCCAGATCGGCGTCGGTTGCTCGCGGCTGTTGCCGTCCTCTTTCCACAGCAGGTAACGTCGCCCGCGCTCGTCCCTGATCGGATACCCGTCAATCGAGCCGACCTCCTGGCAAACGAGCGGGCCGTGATCGGTGTATGGGCCTTGTGGCCGACGCGCTGTGGCGACGGCGACGCAGAGCGGGCCGTCCTTCTTTTTCGCCGTGTAGTAGATATAGAAACGCCCGCGATCCTGCGAGATTTCCGGCGCCCAGTAGTTGCCGATTGACCACGCGGGACGTTTATGGAAGACCGCGCCGACGATGCGCCAATTCACCAGATCGCGCGAGTGCAAAATGGGAAACTCCGGCGCCCAGTCGGACGAAGTCGCCGTCGCCCAGTAATCCGCGCCGACGCGGATAACGGACGGATCGGGGTAGTCGCCCGCGAGCGCGGGGTTGGTATAACTGGCGCGTGTTTGCGCCGCGCCGTCGGGCGCAAGGACAACGCAGCAGCAGAGGGCAACGACGGCGATGAAGACGGCGCGCTGAAACGTGTCTCCCACGGCTCGCAGGCTATGTGACGTGTCGATTTCTATTTTTAGCATTTGTAAATTAAACCTCTTCGCGGTTCGACGGTGGGGGCGCACGCTCGTTGTCATCCGACCTTCCGGCACGCGCTTCCGCCTCGTCTGTTTATTCAAAATTTTCGGTCGCTTCGGTCAGCGGCGCGTTCGGGGGCGCGTGCCGTCGAACCGCGCGCGACGAGGTGCGTCGCGATCTCGATATTACGACCCTGCTGCTCCGGGTGCTCGATGCTGGCGATCAAGGCTTCGAGGGCGCAACGTCCGACTTCTTCGCGCGGCAGGCTCACGGTCGTCAACGGCGGCTCGGCCAACGCAGCGAAAGCGATGTCGTCGAAGCCGACGATGGACACGTCGCGCGGGACTTCGACGCCGCCCGCGCGAAACTCCTGCATCATGCCGAGCGCCATCATATCGTTGGCGACGACGACGGCGGTCGGTATCTGCTCGCGCCCGCGTTCCAACATCTCGCGCGCCACGCGTCGCCCGCCGTCGAGTTTGAAATCGCCGTCGTAAACTTGCGGCTGGGCGGAAGGCAGAAGATGCCGCTCAAGCGAAGCGCGGAAAGCGTCGAGCCGCTTCAAGGCCGAGCGCAGATGGCGCGGCCCGCCGACGAAAGCGATCTCCCGATGGCCGAGAGCGACGAGATGCCGGATCGCCTCTTCGATCCCCGTCCCGTAATCCACCACGACGTTATTCATGCGATGCCCCGCGCTGCCGAGGTCGAGAAAAACGACGCAGACCTGCCGCCGCGCCAGTTCGTCGATCAACGCCGGATCGAGTTCCGAAGTCATCAGCGCGACGCCCGCCACTTTGCGCTCGATCAAACGCTGCACATAGTGCGACGTGCGCGCGGCATCGTAGTTTGTGTTCGACAGGATCAGATCGTAACCGCGCTCAAAGGCCGCCGTCTCAAAGCTTTTGACGAGTTCGGGAAAGAACGGGTTCGAGATGTCCGAGACGAGCAGGCCGAGCGTATTGCTGCGCCCGGAGGCGAGGCTGCGCGCGTGCGCGTTCGGGTAATAATCGCACCGCTCGATGGCGCGCAAGACCCGCTCGCGCGTCTCGTCGGAAACATATCTCGTCTTATTGATGACGTGCGAAACGGTCGCCGTCGAAACGCCCGCCTCCCGCGCCACATCTTTAATACGCATAGGTTTGGAGGGCGGAGGGATGAACCGGAAATAAACAAAATAATCGAGCTGAGTTTTGTTTTTTTCATCCCTCATCCCTCATCCCTCATCCCTTATCTCTCCCGCTCCTTCGCCCGCTTCGGACACGTAGATATTGGGGGCGTGGCCGGCCACGCGTTGGTATTCGCGGGCGATGGTCTCGCGAAAATTTTCGAGCGCGTCGCGGCGCACGAGGTTGACGGTGCATCCGCCGAAGCCGCCGCCTGTCATCCGCGCGCCGAGCGTCGTGCCTGCGAGCGACATGGCGATCTCCACCAGCGCGTCGAGTTCGCGGCAACTCACTTCGTAGTCGTCCCTCAGCGATGCGTGGCTCGCGAGCATCAACTGTCCCATCGCTTCGAGACGGCCTTCCTTGAGCGCGGTGGCAGCAGCGAGCGTGCGCGCGTTCTCCTTCACCACATGGCGGCAACGCCGCTTGACGGGTTCGGGTAATGCGTCCTCGTGGCGGGTGAAGTCTTCGACACTCACGTCGCGTAAGGCGCGGATGCCCGTCATCCCCTCGCGCCGCAACAACTCGACGCCCTGCTCGCATTCCGCGCGCCGCGTGTTGTACTCCGAAGCCGACAGTTCGTGCTTCACGCGCGAGTCGCAGATGGCGATGAGCGTCTCCGTCGTATCGACCGGGATCGCGGTTGTCTCCAATGAGCGGCAATCAATGAGAAGCGCATGTCCCGCCTGGCCGAGCGAAGCGATGAATTGATCCATGATGCCGACCTTCGCGCCGACATACGTGTGCTCCGCTTCCTGCCCGGCGAGCGCAAGTTCGACGCCATCAACGGCGAAGCCGGAGACACTGGCGAGCGCGAGACCGGAAGAGACTTCAAGCGCGGCGGAAGAAGACAACCCCGCGCCGACGGGCACGTCTGAAGCGATGGACAGGTCGGCCCCGCCGAGACGCATGCCGCAGCGCCGCTCCAACGCGCGCGCCACGCCTTCGATGTAATCGAGCCAGATGCCGCGCTCCCGCGCGCCGGGGTGATCGAGATCAAACTCGGCGTGCTCGTCGAGGTTGACGGCATGGATTCGCACGCGACGGTCGGTGCGCGTCGCGATGGCGACGCACGCCTCTCGGTCAATCGCCATCGGGAGCACGAAGCCGTCGTTATAATCCGTGTGCTCGCCGATCAAATTGACGCGTCCGGGCGCGCGAAAGAGGCGAGCTTCGGTTCCGTACAAATCATGAAAAGCGCGCCGGAGCGCGGCATAATCAATCACCGCTCACCTCCTCATCGGTCGTCTTACTCGAAGACGTGCCGATTTCTTCGCCGCCCGCCGCCACACTCTGCCAGACGATTGGCTCGATGAGGGCGCGCAGTTCGGCGGCCTTCTCTTCGGCGAGCGTGTCGTTGATGAACATCCCCGCGCCCGTTTCGCTGCCCGCGAGATACTTGAGTTTGGTCGCCGTGCGCAGGGGCGGGTAAAACTCCACATGAAAGTGATAGTGATCGTAGTTGCCGCCATCGACGGGTCGCTGATGCAAAACCATCATGTAGGGAAACGAGAGATCGAAAAGTTTATCGTAAGCGACGATGACGGTCTTGATCATGGCGGCGAGCGAGCGTTGTTCGCCGTCGCTTAAATCGGTTAGAGCCTGGAGGTGGCGTGTGGAACTGATATGCACCTCGTAAGGGTAGCGGGCGAAGAACGGAATGTAGGCGGCGAAGGAATCGTTCTCCGAGACGATGCGCCGCCCGTCGCGCCGCTCGTCCCGCAGGATGTCGCAGAGTAAACACCGCCCCGTCTGGTCCATGTGTGCGCGCGATTGCGCGAGTTCCGTCAGGACGCGCGGCGGGATGAACGGGTAGGCGTAGATTTGCCCGTGCGGGTGATGCAGGGTGACGCCGATGGCCTCGCCTTTGTTCTCGAAGATGAAAACGTAATCGACGAACTCGTGCGCGCCGAGTTCGCGAAAGCGATCCGTCCAGACCTGCACGAGTTGGTAAAGCTGCTCGACGGGTTCGCGCGCGAGCGTCGAATCGTGCTTCGGCGAGTAAACCACCACTTCGCAGACGCCGCTGCCGGGGCGCACCGGATAAAGCTCCGACGCCTCGACGGCGGGCGGCGGCGGTTCGGGCTGCAAACTCGGAAAGCGATTCTCGAACGAGACGATGTCATAAGCCGGTTCGGGAATTTCGGTGGGGAAGCCGCCGGGCTTCGTGGGACAGAGCGGGCAGAAGTCTGCGGGCGGCAGAAAAGTTCGCGACTGCCGGTGTGTGGCCGTCGCCACCCATTCGCCCATCAGTGGGTTCCAACGAAGTTCAGACACGTCGTTCCTCCTCCGCCTGCGGCTTCGCATCGGGTTCGGCCAGCCGCGTTGTAGTTGCTTCCTCATGGCCGACCTTTTCCGCATTGTCGGCCTTGCCGGACACTATCTCATCTTCAAAAGTGTAGAAGATCAGGTAGCGTCCGTCTTCCATGGTGATCTGTCTGCGTTGCATGTCGCTCCTCAAGTATCGGTCCATGTTAGTCAAGTCTAACTCAAAGCGCGTTGATTCTAACCGACCGCGCGCTCTATTTCATTGCAAACTGCGGCACATCGAAATTCGTGCGATACCACGCGACGCCCATGTAATCGCGCAAATCTGCAAACTGCGCGTTCCACGATAGCCCGACTCGCGCCGCGCGCCAGTTCGTCGCCCGCCGCGCTTCATCGAGTTGCAGTTTGTCGGTTTTGTCCGCGAGGAACTGCCAGCCCCCTTCGAGTTTGAAGCTCTGCGCGTTGGTGGAGACGGCGAGGAGGAGGAGGATGGCGACTTTGATTTGAGTATAGCGATTCAGGCGTTTCAACGCAGAGGCGCAGAGATCACGCGGAGAACCGCAGAGGCTCGAATGGATGATGACATGGCTGCTGCTGTGCTTCATCTCTTCTCTCGCGCTTCCTCTGCACCTTCGCCGCGTCTAAATCAGTCCTTACAAGATTGGGACACGGGCAAAAAGACCGACCACGAATTCATACGAAATTACACGAAACAGCGCTCAGCTTTCGCGTGATTTGTTTGGTATGGATTCGTGTGAATTCGTGGTTCATGTTTTCCCTCTGTCCCATTGTTGTAAATTCTGATTTAGCGGCGGCGGCGGCGATGAGCGAACAACTGGCCCTGCGCTCAACTCGAAATAATCCTTATCGCGTAATTTTAACGCGCCCCCGCCACCACCACGACGGGGGCGGGCTTCCGGGTGATGGAAGGGCTGCCCCATTCGACGCGCGGCCAGCCCTTGCGATAGACGAGTCGGTCCATCAGCATGATGCGGCGCACGTCGCGGTCGCCCTCTATCTTGTCCGTCAGTCGTTTGCCCGTATCAATCGCGTGGTAGATAAGCCAATCGTCGCCCGCCGCGTCGCGGATGACGGAGTTGTGGCCGGGCGCGAGCCAGCGTTGATTGTGCTCCAGGATGACGCTCTGCGGTTCGCCAGTCGCTTCCGCGAGCGTTTCGTACGGCCCCACGGCGTTGCGCGAACGCGCCACCATCACGGCGTAATGCGCTTTGTCGCCGCAGCAGTTGTCGCCCGAAAAGAAGAGATAATAGTAGCCGTCGTGCAGCGTCACCCATGCGCCTTCGATGAGCCGTTGATAGTTGGCCGGCTCTTCATTTTTGATGGGGAAGATGACATCGCGGGGGCGGCTGCCACGTTTGAAACTGACGCGGTCGGCGGCCAATTCCTGCATCCTGATCGGTTGAAAACCCGACCCCCAGTACAACAAACGCTTCCCCGTCTGCGGGTCGTCGAAGGCCATCGGGTCGATGTTGACGAACGACTCGCCGCAGCGCAACGGCTGGCCGCTGTCCGTGAACGGCCCCCCCGGACTTTTCGCCGTGGCGACGGCGAGACACAAGCCTTTGAGTGTGTTCGGGTCGGCGGAGTAATACAGGTAAAATGTCTCGCCGTGCTGGCTCACATGCGGCGCCCAGAACTTCTGCGTCCTGTTAGCCCATGCGGGTTTGACGGGCAGCGCGTCGCCGAGATGTTCCCAACTGATGAGGTCGAGCGAGCGCGCGACTTGAATGTTGAGCGTCTTGCCGTTGACGATGCCTTGTGTGGCATAAGCGTAGAAGAAATTATCTGAAGCGCGGATGACGGTCGGGTCGGGAAAATCTTCGTTGTAGATGGGATTGGTGTAGGCGCTCATCGTGCGTAATGGTTTCGCCGCCTGCGAGCGACCGCCGCCGCCGCCGCGCCGCCCGCGGGCAGCGGGCGACTGCGACTGCGGATGATGCGCCTGAACGATTAACAGAATAAGCAGGCCGCAAAACATTCTCGACGGGGCAATTCGTAAAGAGCGGAACAACTTCGTCAAATCTGCGTCCTCCTCGCAGTGGATGCGCCCGCGCGCCGGTTGTTTGTTGATATCCGCCGTCCAACACTGTGCAGCAATGTGCAGCAATGTGCAGCGAGGGAAACAGACGACGCGACACGATCTCGCTGGCGTTTCGTCTGCGAAACGAGATGTTGCCGCCAGCTAATTTAAGGCTTCTGCTCGGACAAACTCAGCACGACGCGCTTTCTGTTTTTCTCTTCCTCTTGCAGTTTGGTCGCCGTGTCCAGAGCGCGCCGGGCCGCTTCCTGGTCTCCCAATCTCGCCAGCGTCAGGCCGAGCTGGTAGTGGGCTTTGCTCAAGGCCGGTGCGAGGGCGATGGCCTTCTCCAAAGACGCACGCGCCTGTTCGTATTGTTTGCGGCTGAAATGAACTTGCCCGATGCCGAGCAGCGCGCCCGCGTGATGATTGTTTCGCGCCAGCACCCGTTCAAACCAGCGCGCCGCCGCTTCCGTATCGCCGTTCCCGTTGGCGATCAATCCCAATTGATAAGATGATTCGGTTTGGTCGGGACTGAGCGCCAGAGATTTTTCAAAGGCCCGTGCCGCCTCCGCCCCGCGCCGGAACAACACGAGGGTGTAACCCAGACCGAAATAGCCGCTCGCGTCTTCCGGCTGCAACTCGACATAGCGTTTGAACAGGCGTTCGGCGTTCGCCAGATTTCCGAGTTCGAGTTCGGCCCGCGCCAGCGCATAGATAACTTTCGGCTCGTCGGGTCGCCGGTCGTGCGCCGCGCCGAGAGCCTGCGCCGCATCCGTATAGAGCGACATTCCCAGAGCGACCATGCCAAACTCGAAAAGCACTTGCGGATCGGCGGGCGCGAGCGTCTTGGCGCGAAGCAGATGAGACAGAGCTTTCTCGCGATCACCCGAGGCGAGCGCGCCGACGGCTTGTCGCCTGAGCACATCGACGAGTCGCGCCTGCGCGTCGCGGTGTGCGGGAATACGTTTAATGACCGCTTCAAATTCGGCGGCGGCTTCATCGAGTCTGTCGAGCGAAGCGTAAAGCAGTCCGAGATTAATGCGTGCGCCCGCCATCCGGGGCGCGGCGGCAAGACTTCGTTTAAATAACTCTTCGGCTTCACCGGCGCGAGCCTGTCGGAGGCGAATGATGCCCAGCAGGTTGAGGCCATCGGCATGCTGCGGACGCCCCTTGAGGACGGCGATGATCTCCGCCTCGGCCTCCGCCAGATTTTGCCCCTCGACAAGCGTTGCCGCTCTCTCCAGACGTGAGGCTGTGTGCTGCCGGCTCGTTCCGGTCTGCGCGCGCGCGGTCGGTGGATTCAGCCCGCCGCTGGCTATGACGACGGCAGCTAAGATGATGCCGCAGGTACGGCTGCTGCTGTGCATCGGTTGTTCTGAATGTGGTCTGAGGGGCCAAACGCGGGTGCGGCGTCGGCCCCTCACGGTTGCAGTGCTTTTGCTTCCGCCTCGCGCGGTCAGAATAAAAGTTTTAACCCGAACTGAATTGCGCGCGGGTTGTTGCTTTGCCCGAAAATGCGCCCGAAGGCACTATCGGGATTGGGGTCGGTGGCTCCGCTCGTATTCGGACGGCGCAGGATCGTCCGGTTGAAGATGTTGAATACCTCGGTTCTGAATTCCAGCACGACGGTCTCCGTCACGGGAGTTTTCTTGATGAAACTCACGTCCTCGTTATAGAAGCGCGGCGAGCGAACATCTCCAATGGTGCGCGGCATGGTGCCGAAGCGGAACGGTTCGTTCGGCTGACGGTTGGCGTTCGGATCGGCGAAAGCCAGTGGGTTGATATAGATGTTACGTTGCTGCGCTTTCGGCAGGGTGCGGTCGGTCGGCGCGTTCGGGTCGAACGTGCCGTTGCGTACCGCCTCGCTCAACAATGGCTGGCCGGGAACCTGATTGTACCTGATGCACCCGTAGGTGGGGATGCCCGCCGCACAGCCAAACGAAAGCGGTTGGCCGCTCTGGTAACGATGCACCGCGCCGATCTGGAAGCCGCCGACGAGTTTATTGAGCACGCTGTTGCCAGTGTCGAAGCGTTTGCCTGCGCCGATGGGCAGTTCGTAGATGTAGCTGACGACGAGCGCATGCGGGATGTCCTGGTTGCTGAGCGCACGCTCGCTCCTGCGATCATAAGGGTTCTGTGCCGAACCGCCGCCGGAGAAGGTCGCGAAGATTGGCAACGCACTATCGGCATCGGTGAGCGTTTTTGAGAAGGTATAGGAAGTCAACAAATTCAGGCCGTTGCGGAAGCGACGTTCCAGTTTAACCTGAAGCGAGTTGTAATTCATCGTCCCCTCGTTCTCCAGACAACAATCGCTGTTGATGTTGTTGTACTGCGGGAACGGGCGGATCGCCTGAAAAACCGGGCCGCTGAAGCCGGCGTAAGGGGCGCGGATGCCTGCGGCCTGCGCTTCGGGCGAGTTGATGTCGGCGAACAAGGTGTTGCCGAGACGCAGGAATTGTGGGTCGAAAGTGTTCGCGCTGCGCAGAGCCGAACGCAGGCGGTCGCCGTTCGCGCCGACGTAGCCGACGGCGAGAATCAAGTCGGGAGCGAGTTCGCGCTGTACCTCGAAGCTATAATTCTGGATGCGCGGCGGACGCCCGTCGCCACGATCAACGTATTCGATGTCGCCGCCGTTGCGCTGCGTCGGGTCAATGCGCGGCAGCGTGAGGTTGCCGATTGGCACTCCCTGATCGAGATTAAAAGCCGGGTCGAAGTTGTTGTTGATGTTGGTGAAGTTGTTTTCACCGCCGAAACCCGCCACCAGACGCTCGCCAAAATCCGCGTAGACGAGAGCCTGATAGTAGATGCCGTAGCCGCCGCGAAAGACGGTCTTGCCAGCCCCGCCGAGCAATTTTCCGAGCACGCCTTCGCTCCGGTCAGGCGAATAAGCAAAGCCGAGGCGCGGACCGAAGTTTTTGTAATAGTTTTCGGCGAAAGTGCGCGTGCCCCCGCGACCCGCGCCTTCACCGGCGAAAGCGAGCGCGCCGGGGCGACCGCCCGCGCCGGGGTTCGGCAGCGTCGGATCGAAACTCGAAGTGCGGTCGAAGAGTTCGCGGCGCGGCGTGTCCACTTCCCAGCGCAGGCCGAGATTCAAGACGAGGTTCTTCGTCACCTTGAAATCATCTTGCCCGAACAGCGCGTAGTAATTTGAACGCCACTGGTTGACGTTCGGCGAGACGTTGATATTGCCGTTCGCCACCTGACCGAGCAGGAAGCTGGCGAAACCGAAGCCGGTGGTGTCGTCTACCGCCCGCCCGCCGACGACCGCCGCCGTCTGGCCGCGCCCGAAGAAGAACCGCCCCGAAGTGCCGCCTTGATTCGTCGGGGTGTACTGCTGGTAGCGGAAGTCGCCGCCGAACTTGAAGCTGTGCCGTCCCGCCACGTATGACACGTTGTCGTTAATACGGAAGCCGCTGTCGATATTGAGATTGAACTGCTCGCCGCCGATGTTCGTGATGCCTTCGCCGAAGCCGACGCGCGGGAAGAGATTCGGGCCGGCGTTGCGCAGTCCGATCTGACTGGCAAAGTTCTGCCCGGCGACCGTCGAACGGTTGTCACTAACGGTGCGATTGACGCCGAAGCTTAAGTAGTTGAGCAGTTTCGAGGAGATCGTAAAATCGTGCGCGATGCGATAGTAGCGCGTGGTGAACTCTTGCGTGCGCGCCTCCGGGTCAATGGGGTCGGGCAGTCGAACGGTCGCCACCGCGCCGCGATTGTTGATGCGCTGCGAGAAACTGCCGGAGAGTTTGCTTCTGTCCGAGAGCGCGTGGTCGATCTTCACTGTGTAGGCGTTCACGGTGGTGGGGAAGGCGGCGCTGAACACGAAATTGTTGAAGCGCCCGGCGTTGGACGGGTTCGGGAAGAACGCGGCGACGTTGCGCGCGACGCTGCTGAAGCGCGACTGCGGGATGATATTGCCGGGGAACGGGTCGCGGACGACTTGCCCGTTGACCGTGCGCTGTGTGGCAGGGTCGAAAATCTGCCCGGCGAAGATCGGGCGACCGAGCGCGTCCATGCCGATCTGGTTATTCGTGAGTTGCGATGAGAAGTCGCCGCGCAGGAAAGCGATGGTCGGGATGGTGCTGATTTGCGCGCCGCCCTCGCTACGCCTGAATCCCTCATAAGCGAAGAAGAAGAAGGAGCGGTCGCGCCCGTCGTACAACGCTCGACCGCCCTCGCCGAAGCGCGGGAGGAAGATGGGGCCGCCGACGGCTCCGCCAAAGTTGTGGAAATTATCGAAGGGACGCGGGGCGCGCTCCCGTCCCGTCAAGGGGTCGCTTCCGCGTGCGTTGTTGAAGAAGCGGTTGGCGTTCAACACGCGCTGGCGGATGAAATCGTAAACCGTGCCATGCACGTCGTTCGTCCCTGAGCGGATGACGAAACTCGTGATGCCGCCGCCCGTGCGCCCGAATTCCGCCGGAAGCGTAGAGGTCTGGACTTTGAACTCGGTCAGGGCTTCGACCGATGGCGCGGTCTCGTCAAACGACGAACCGTTTTCCGAACGGAAGACGCTCGCGCCTTCCAGTAACACTTCGTTGGCGAAATTCTGGCTGCCGGTAATTTTAGACTGGAAAGCGCCGCCATTGTTCGTCGAAGGATCGTCGGAGTTCGCGCCGTTATCGGTGGCCGTGCCGGGGCCGACCACGCCGGGGACGAGGAACGCGAAGGCTTCGGGCGATCTCAGGCCGGTCACGCCGTTGACACGCAACGGGAGTTCGAGCACCTGTCGCGGGCGCACCACCGTGCCGACATTTGAAGACTCGGATTGCACCGTCGGGGCGTCGGCCACGATGGTAACGGTATCGGAGATCGCGCCCGCCTCAAGCACGATGTCGAGCGCCGCCGCCGTGTTGATTTCGACCCTCACCCCGGTTCGTTCGGCGGTCTTGAAATTGGCGGCGGTGACGGACAGGGTATAAGTTCCCGGAGGCAGTTCCGGGAGACGGTAGTTCCCTTCTCCGGTCGAAACAGTTTCGCTGACGACACCTGTCTCGGCATTCGTCGCGATTATTTTTGCATCCGCAATCGAGGCACCGTTGATGTCCACAATCGAACCGGAAACGGTCCCACGATTCGACTGCGCGTAGCCGTGCGAGCCAAGACCGATGACGGCTAAAGCCATCACCACTACTTGAAGGAACTGTGTTCTTTTTCTCATGTGCCACCTTCTGATATGTTGTGTTCGTTCCGCTGAATTCATTGACAGTTTGACTGATCACTCCCGCGGTCAACCCTGCTGTTCGATTCTCATCAGTCACCGTCCGACTGTTTCCCGATAGGAAAACTTGGAGTGCGCGAACGCGCCCGACTCAACCTGTCGCTCGCTCCCGCTCCAGTTGCGGGCGCACCCCGAATCGAGCAACTGTTCCGGCTCAGTTCGCCGTCCGCTTTTTCAATTCCTCACGCTTGTCTTCCTGCTGCCGCTCACGCTCAGCCTTAAGTTTCTGAAACTCCTCAATCGCCGTCCTGGCCTCGGCCAGCCGACCAGCCTTGCGATAAACCTGCGAAAGCTGGTAATAGGCCGACTCAACGAGTTGTCCTGAAGGCTTTCCCGCAGCAACTTTTTGCAAGTTGACAATCGCCGTTTCGGGCTGGCCGAGCAATCCTTGCGCCTTCCCCAAATAATAGTAGGCGTCGATCTCAGCGGGGTTCTGCTTCACCGCCGATTCCAGCAGCGGCAACCCCTGCTCCGGCTTGCCGCGCTCGACGCGAATGCTGCCGAGTTTGTACATCGCCAGCGTGTTGTGCGGGTCGAGTTCCAACTCTTTGAGAAAAAGCTCTTCGGCTTTATCCAGGTCAGCGGTCTTCCAGTACAAGCTGCCGAGGGCTTCGCGAATCCCCGGCGAGGTTGGCGCGAGTTTGATCGCCAATTCGTATTCGGCGATGGCGTCCGCCTCCCGTCCCGATTCCTCAAACGATTGCGCCAACACTTGATGCACCCGCGCCGACTTCGGATCGACCTTGAACATCCGCCCGTAGCTTTCCTGCGACAACTTCAAATGCACACGCCCGCGGTGGTAGAGCACGTCCAGATCGTCCGGCGCAAGTTGCGCGGCCATATCGAGGTGTTGTGCGGCCTCCATATGTTTCCCCGCCCCCATCAACGCCACGCCCAGCCACATCCGCGCGCGCGCGTCGCCCGGCGACAGGCTGACCGCCCGCTCCAAAGCCTTTTGCGCCTCGTCGAGACGATTGAGCGAGTAGTAGGAGATGCCTAAAAAGAGGTGCGCCGCGTCGAGCGACGAATTCATCGCGAGAGCCTTTTCAAACAACTTGACGGCATCCGCAAAATGTTTTTGTTCGTAACGCACGAGGCCGTAGTTCACGTAAACTTCCGGAATGTCCGGTCGCAGCCTGACCACCTCACCGTAGGCCACCGCCGCTTCCTCGAACTTTCCGGCGCGTTGTGCCTCAGTCGCTTCCTTAAACTTCGCGGCAAGTCGCGCGTCGATTGACTGAGCGGGCGCATGCCACGCCGCAGCGGGCGCAGCCGCAAGCAGCATGAGCAACATTACGATCTGTCGAACTCTGGGTGGCATCTTTCTATTCGGTCACATGGCGGCGCGTCACTTCGGTTGCGCCTGCGGCTTCAGTCTCAGACTCTCGCTGATCTCCATCGCACGGCGGGCGAGGTCGCGTTTCCCCAGACGCTGGTACAAGCGTCCGAGTTGATAATGCGCGGCGACATCTCGCGGGTCGAGCCGCGTCGCCTCCAGCAATTCACTTTCGGCTTCATCGGTGCGTCCGAGTTTCAAATACTCTTTGCCGAGTTGAAACCGAACCTGCGCCGATCCGGGATTCGCCTTCGCGGCGCGCTCCAGCCAAACAAGCGCCTCTTTAGTTTCGTTTCGCTGCGACAACAAAACGCCTAGATTGAAGAGCGGCAATTCGCTCGGCCTCTGCGAGTTGGCGTCCAGTTCGACGGCCTGCCGGTAAGCGGCTATGGCCGCGTCCGGATTGTTCTGCGCTTCGTAAACCTGCCCAATGTTGTTCTGCGCCTTGACGTGAGCGGGGTCGCGTTTGAGCACTTCGGAGAAAGCTTGCAGTGCTTCTTCAAAATGATTCAAAGCGAACTGCGCGCGTCCCAGATAGTAGCGCGCTTCAACGTTTTCGGGGGCGGCGGCGATGGCTTGCTCAAGAAATTTCGCGGACAGGTCATATCTACCGAGCAGCCCGTAATTGAGTCCGACGATTTTCACATCGTCCGCCGACGGCGACTTGAGGCCGGCGGCGGCTTCGTACAGGATCAGAGACTCGCGGGCACGCCCTTGCCTGAAAACTGTATAGGCGAGCAAATACGCCCCGTCGTCAGACGTGGGCTTGGCCGTCAGGTAACGGCGCAGTGCGGCTTCCGCCTCGCCGAAGCGATTCAGGTTGACGAATGATTTGCCGAGATAAAGTTGCGCCTTCGCGGCTTCCGCCTCGCCTTCCCGAACGCTCGCGAACGCGGCGGCAGCTTGCGCAAAGTCGCCTTTGCGAAAAAGGCTCATGCCCCGCTCGAATTGATTTACTTCCTGCGAAGAGGCCGCCACCGCCATGACACACAACAAGACTACGAGCGAAGACAAAACAGCCTGTCCGAGTCGTAAAAAATCTTGCTGGCCGTGTGGAACGGACACTCTCCACCTTTCTTTCTTCAGCTTAAACTCCGCATCCCACCTAGCCGGTCTCCAACCTGACCGTTCGTCATGTCGCAAGGAACGTAGTCCACTTGTGAAGCTGAGATATAAAAAACCTTGCAGTCGTCTCGAAGACAAAGCCGGAAGCGTAACGTTGGAATTTGGAGCAAGAGACACTGACAATTGAAACAGTAAAATGATTACTGGTCGGGAATGAAATTCAACTCAGGATTTAACCGTTTACGTAACCGCTTAATTGAACTTGGTAAGTGGGCTTATATCAGCACTTCTCAGACTCTGTCAAGAATTTTAATCAAAAGAGCATAAGTTGGCCGAGGCAGCCACCGCCGACCGCCCCTGCGCCATTTTCTCTCTGTCCCATGTATATAAGATCAGGACTTACGCAGTTGAAACAGGTCGCTGTTGCAAATCAAGGACTTAACGAAATCACGACTTTCCCTAAGTTGTTGATTCTTCGTCCCGCTGCGTAAGTCCTAAGATATTCCATGTCACTCGAACTCTCAGCGGAGAGGCGCGCTCTGCTGCGGCTTCGGGCAAGTCTCGTTGCCATGCTTACTGAGGGCACGCCGTATCAACGGTTACGATGGTGGTTTAGAGTTATTGATGCTGACCGTCTTACGTTGAACTTTTTTCTTGCGCACGGGGACGGATTGGTTTATTAGGTTATAGACAAGCAGAAACTCAGCAACAATCAAGGAGAACTCACACATGCCGGCAACAAAAGCAAGCAAGAAGAAAGGAACTTCGGGCGCGGGCGGCGCGAAGGCATCCGCGAAGCAGGGCGACTCTTCCGCCTCCGGTAAAAACGCAAGCAAGAAAGGCGGCGCGCAGAAGTCCACTAAAAAGTCCAA
This sequence comes from Pyrinomonadaceae bacterium, assembly GCA_051006195.1. GTDB lineage: Bacteria > Acidobacteriota > Blastocatellia > Pyrinomonadales > Pyrinomonadaceae > JAIVJZ01. The sequence goes on along the minus strand of JBPCIP010000163.1, from coordinate 6,745 downwards.
CGCTGCGGGCGGGGGAAGCAAAAAGGGCGTGAGCGTTAAAGCTGGTAAGAAGCAAGCGAGTAGGAAGAGCGCGAAGAAGAGGGGCGGTGGCGGGTCGAAGTCGAAAGGAATTGTGCGGCGCGTGTTGGCCGGAGCTGCCGCCGGGTTGGTGAGCGGCGCGGCGGCGGCAATGCTTCCGCCACTCGAAGAAGAGGCGGGACTCACTCCGGCAGGAACGGGTGAGACAAACTCAGGCGCGAGCGGGAACGAAGGGCAAAGCGGACGACAGAGTAGCAGCGGCAAAGGTGGCAGCAAAGGTGGCGGCAAAGGTGGCAGCAAAGGTGGCGCTTCGTAGAAATCGCTTCCAAGTCATCCGGCAGACCGTCTCCTCGTCGGGCAGCAACTCAGAACAAAAGCGGCTTCGTGAAGAACTCACGAAGCCGCTTTTGTTCTGAGTGAGTTTGGTTTGACTGTCTGCCGCGAGGGGGCGCTGTCCAGTCTCGACTATTTTCTCGAAGCCAGCGGTCTAGCGTTTTTTGTACTTGTCGATCAAAGCCTGAAGCCCTTCGGTCGAATTGTTGTGGCGATATTTGTAGTATGCCTCAAGGTCGGGTCCGAGTTGATCGCGCAACTGGCCGTATTGCGCGTTACCGTCAGCGAGCGCGAGCGCATGCGCATAAGCGTCGATGATTTGGTCCATCTGCGCTTGAGCTTGTTTGAGCAGTTCATCTTTCTGCGCGCCGGTAGCGGCTTTATGTTCCTGTGCGAGGCGCTGATATTCGTTGTTCGCCATGCTGCCGATGATCGCATAGTTGACGGGATCGGACGGATTGAGCGCGGCGGCTTTCGTGATCCTGGTTTTGGCGTCCGCCTTGTCGCCATTTGCGAGCGAGAGCATGGCGAGCGTTTGATACAAGAGCGGCACCCATCTCGTCTTGTAATCAACCCACGTCGTGTCGTTTACGGCGGCAGGCTTCTTTCCGCCTTCGATCAGCTCGATGGCCTGTGTGCCGTACTGCTGGCTCTGCGCGGCGTATTTCAAGTTCTGTTTTCTGGCCTCTTCCGTCCCGGCGAGCGTCAGATTGATCATCACGGCCACGGGGTCCGGGGTTTTCGGAAGCGCGGCGGCGGCGAGCGCGAAAGCCTCGTCGAGTCGTTTGGCGACAGTGTAAGACGAAATCAGGTAAGGGTTGATGAAATCGGCTTCGCCCGCGGCGTTGAAGAGTTTGAGATAACTTTCGCCGTGCGCGATCTGCTGCGCGGCGTCCGTCACGTTACTGATCTTACCAGCGACGAATTGCGCCACCTGCGGACGCAGCGCGCTCTTCGGATACTTCTGTAGAAACTCGCCTGCCGCCGCAAGCGTCGCCGCTACGTCGGCGGCGGCCTCAACCGTCTTCGCCGCTTGCAATTCTTTTTCGGCCACTTTCGGCGCGGGCTTCTCTTTCGTTTCTTTCGCCTTGTCCTGCGGCACGCTGGCCGGGGCAAAATCTCCCGCCTTCGCGTCGCGGGCGAGAGCGAATGCCACCGTCAATAACACCAGTCCCGCGCAGACGGCGGGCGCACGCATCATCTGCCATGCTCTGTTTCTCATGTGCGATCCTCTTCTCGAATTGTATCCGGCTATTTCATTCATCGGGGCTTTCGGCAACACAGAATATACCTTAACGAATTTGCTGAACGCCACTGCTCAAGGTCAAGATTCCAGGATGCACAGGAAATTGTCATAAACAAATCGCCCGCACCTCGCGGAATATTTGAAGAGTTCCACAAGGTACGGGCGATGCTATGGAGGGGGCGCTATCGAACCGGAGCGGGCGCGCCGTTTACTGACCGATCAATTTGGCGAGTTCCATCGCCAGTTCCGGCTTCATCGCTTGCAGGGCTTTTTGTTCTTCCGCGAGGGCTTTGCGGTCGTCGAGGAAGAAATAGACCAGACCGAGATTATAGTGCGCCGGGGCGTACTCAGGGTTCAGGCTCAGTGTCTTCTTGAACGCCTCGATGGCCTTCGGGTACTGTTCCGTCCGGCTGTAAACCAAGCCCATGTTGTAGTGAGCTTCCCAATAATCGGGTTTGATCTTGACCGCCTCTTCAAAAGCTTTGATGGCTGCCGCGTGAGCATCGCTGGCTTCTTTGGTAGCTTTGCCGGCTTCTTTCTGTTCGGCGAGCGCAACATAGGACAGCCCCAGATTGTAATGAGGCGTGTGAAGTGGGGGCAGGCGGCTGATGAGTTGCTGGTAGGTCATAATGGCCTCCTGCTGTTGATTCGCTGCGGCTAAGACGTTGCCGAGATTGTAATAAGCGACCAGCATATCGTTCGGCGAATCCTTCTCGTCGTCGAGTTTGAGGGCGACGGCACGCTTGTAGGCTTCGGCGGACTTGGCATAGTCGCCGAGCGCTTCGTAAGTGGCGCCAAGCCGGTATTGCGGCGTGAACATCTCCGGCTTCATCGTGGCCGCTTGCGTGAAAGCATCGGCTGCTTGTTTGAACTCTCCCTCTCCGTAAGACCCTTCGCCGCACTCGATTAACTCTTCATAACTTTTACACGCGCTGCGCGTCGCTCCGCCCGTCACTAACTTCTCCGAAGCATCGCGGCCCGCGAACTGCTCGAAGCCACGCGCGCCCGCTGGCAGTTTTTTCTTTTTAGGCGGAGGATTACCGGACGGCTGAGATTGTGCGCTCGCAAAATTCGCCGCGCCCAGCGTGCTGACGCACAAGGCAACGACTAACACCCGACTTGCATTTTTGAATAACTTTCCCATTTCTTCTCCTTAACTGTCATCAATGAAGAATAATTTTTCCACCCGGCAGGCTCGTTACAAGAGAGCAACACTTTCACCTCGCCTGCGCGAGGTGCGCTCAAACATTTTACAAACACTATAAACGCCGAAAGCGCGCCTTCTTCCCGCACGCACCGCCTGAGATGCTGTCAGGGCGGAGATTAGTTTACTCCTAACTTAACTTCTCAACAATCAATTTGCATTTCCTTCCTCTTTGGTTATCGCCAATCGCCCACCAGCACGAAGGGAGCCCAGTAAAAGGGCGCGCTATATCGCTTGCCCGCGATCATCGAATTTTGCGCCGCGCGCATGGCAGCAGGCGCGCCCGACTGTCCCGCGAGCAGCCGCCGGTAAAACTCCGGCATTAGCTCGGCAGTGGACTTGTCCGCAACCGACCAGAGACTCACGCCTACCGTCGGCGCACCCGCGTATATGAAGGCGCGCGTCAGGCCGATCACTCCTTCGCCGCGTTTCTCTTTACCGAGTCCCGTCTCGCAGGCCGAGAGCATCACGAGCGGAGAGCCGAGCCGCAGGTTGAAAACTTCTTCCACGCGCAGCAAGCCGTCCGCATTCGCGTCGCCCACGAGCGAGAGCGCGAGTCCGGTAAATTGCGGACGTTGGGCGTCGAGCAGTCCGTGCGTGGCAAAGTGGAGCACCCGGTAATCATTCAGTTTGCGTTCACGTAAATTCGCCTCGCTCGCGTCGAAGTCGAGCCACACATCGGCCTCGCTGCCGGACGTGCGCGCGAGTTGCGCGATCTGTTCGGCCTCAGAGCGCGTGCCACCCAAACGCGACAACTTCAACCCGGCGGCTTTCAAACTAGTCACATCCGCGAGCGCGCTCATGAGAGCCATGCGCTGTACCGTGTCGCTGGCGCTCACCGGACGCTGAGACGCAACTTTCACACGCGCATCGCCGGCATCGAACACGGGGTCAGCGACGACGAGCAGGCCCTTCCCCGCACTGCTTCTCGCCTGCCGCCGCAATACGCCGACGACCGATGCCGACGGCGCATAGACGATCTCGTTGGTCTTGACGAGATAAGACAGCGTCGAATAATCAGCCCCTTCGGTGCTTGAGACGAGCGCCTCGAAGGGAATGTAATTGAGCGCACCGTCGGCCACGACGAGCATGCGCTTATCAGCGAAACTCGCACTGGCCGGGGCCAGAATCGTTTGGTAGAGCGCATTCGCGGCAGTCGCATACGCGCTCACGTTCTGCGTTGCGGTCGCCGGACCGCTGAGCACGAGGCCACGACTCGCTGCATCAGTCTTGCCGTCGAGTTCGCCGCTCAACCCGCGCGTGCCGTCGTCATCGTTAAGGCTCGCGATGGCGCGCCGCGCCCCGGCTGGAACCATCTGCTCGCGCAATTCCGTCACCTGCTGTTCGATGGCGGCACGCCCCGCAAGACGATGGAGCATGAGTCCTGTTTTCGTCGCCGCCCACAGATAGGAACGCTCTGCGCCGAGGTTGTAGACGAGGAGCACGGTGTTATCGTCCAACACCTGTTGCTGCGCTTCGGCGAGCGTCAAAGGCTGTGTGCGGACGAGCGCGGCGTAGCGCGGGCTGGAAGTTCTGATCTGGTTTTCCAGACTGTTGAACTCCATCGTCAATTGTTCGAGTTCCGCCTCCAGGTCAGGCACTGTCTGTTTCGCCGCTTCGGCCTTGAGTGTCACGCCGCTCAACAAATTGGCGATCTCCTGCTGGCGCGCGACGTTCTGAGTTTTGCGCTCAAGCAGCGCGGCGGGGATGCCCTCCGTCACCTGCGCTCGCGCATCGCCAAGCAGATCGAGCAGCGAACGCGCCCTTCCCTGTTCGACGATCTCGAAGGCTTCACCGGCGTAAATCAGGGATTGACCATTGAGCGGCGCATTCGTCGTATCCGGCGCGTGCGCCAATGCTTGATTTTGCGGCACGGCGGGCGTCGTCGTGTTCGTCAAAGACATTTCGGCGAGCGCGCTTGAGGCTTCGTCGAAAACATCTTGCGTCGTCGCGAGAAAATTGATGCGCGCATCGTCTGAACGCAGACTGCCCGCGAAGAGTGTCTCGATGGTCATTAAGGCGGCGCGATAACTTTTGATCGCTTCGTCTCTGTTTTTAGCGGCGGCCTGCGGATCGGCCTCGGCCATCGCCAGGTAAGATTTACCCATCCCGCGCTGTGCGCCCCACATCAATTCCGGGCGATTATCTTGGCGGGCGAATTCCACGGCTTGCCGGTAGGATGTGAGCGCGTCCGTCAAGCGCCCCTGTCTGAGCGCGATGTCGCCGAGACTTGTGCGCGCCACGGCGCGAAAGAGGCGTGCCGCCGAGAGATTGCCCGCCGGCGCGACCGGATTGGCGGCGACCAGCACGTTCTGGTAGCGCGTCTGTGCCGCGTTGAGATCGCCCTTATTGAAATCGGCGCGTCCGAGTCCGAGTTCGCTCGTGCCGAAGGCGACGAAGAGCCGGTAGAAATCGAAGCAGGCCGCGCCGGCAGCAGCGGTAGTCGCCGCGCTTTGTCCTTGCTGCATGGCATTCTGCGCGCCAGCTTTCGCAGCGGACTGCGCGGCGGAAGTGGCCGCGCTTTGTCCCTGCTGCGTGGCATTCTGCGCGCCAGCTTTCGCAGCGGACTGCGCGGCGCTCTTCGCGGCGTTCTTGGCTTGCAGCGTGACCCGGTAGGGTTTTGCGAGGTCTTCAGGCGCAACAATTTGTTCAAACGATTGGAAGCCGGGAGCTTTTATTTCCAACTTCAAAACTTTCCCGACGTGGATCGGCGGGAGCAGCGCCCGTCCGTTCACACCAGTGTTCTCCCAGCAATCGCAACTGATCCCGTTCGGGCGTTTCGTCGCCAGCCGCGCCCTCGCCTCCTTAACGGGATTGCCGTCCTGATCCACGAGGCGCAAGTCCATGCGCCCGATGCCGTCAAGTCCCTTCGGAGCATGGCCCATATTCGGCGGCTCGCTGTTTGGGGATGTATTGCCGGGCGCGGCGTTGTTTGCCATCTTCGGCGGCTCGCTGTTCGGCGCAGCGTTGTTGCTCGGCGTCAGATTGCCGGGCGCGGCATTGTTCGCTGTGTTGTTTGAATTGTTGTTGTTAGAATTTAATGAAGGACACGAAGCCAAATTAGCCATCGACGCGCTGATCGAAGCGAAGGTCGCCCCGTTTGAATTGGTCTTGCTGCCGTTGCCTCCACTGCTCCCGCTCGCGTTCGCCTCTTTCGCGTCGCCCACGCTATTTTCGCTGACGCGGGTGAAGGCCGTGCGGGCGGCGTCCTCGTTGCCCGCGAGGTAGTGAGCCTCTCCCATCTTGGCGAACATGAGCGCGGCGTTTGCCGTCTCGTTCCCGGCGCGAAAAGCGTCGGCGGCGCGTTGGAAGTGTTCGACCGCCGTGTCGAATTGTCCGTGTCGCAGATAAATGTCGCCGAGCGCGTCGTGAGCGGCGGCGATTCCGTGTTGATCGTTGGCCTGCGTGAAGAGTTTGAGCGCGGATTCGAGGAGCGGAAGCGATTGATCGGCGCGGTTGCGCCGCAGCAGCGACGTGCCCTGTTCGAGCGCAATTTGCGCCGCACTGCCATCGACCGTATTCGACGCAGTTTCAGTCAATTCGTTTGTGGCGGCAGCATCCGACGAGACATTCGCCAGAGCAACCAGGCACGCAAAAGCAACTGCAAGCAGGGGGAAGTAAAATCGTTTGGACATTAAACACAGCCTCCGGCAAGGAAACGGTAAGTACGGGAAGAAGGTTATTAAGGCTAGGGCACGTTAATCGAAGAATTCGGCAACAAGACTTTCTGAGCTGGGGAGCAGAGCGCAATTCTCGACTGATGAATTTAGCACAACACGTTCCTTAATCCAAAGACTTCATGAGCACGCCCTATCTACGGGGTGTAATTAAAAGTGGGACTCAGCGTTGAACTCTCAAGCATTGGCTTGACGAAGCTGAGTCCAATATGATTTCCATTCCTGATTTGCTCTCGTGACGCGCAGAGCCAACATCTTCTCGGCGTT
>JBPCIP010000162.1:0-37008 GCA_051006195.1 Pyrinomonadaceae bacterium | reverse complement strand
CGACCAAAGGCAAGACGTGCAGTCTTCACCCCCCGCGAAATGGAACATCCCCTCCACGCAAAAATCGGGGCGACGGAACCTCCATTCGCCCCGCTTTTGGCGTGCCAGCAAAATGAATACCGATCAACCGGCGAGCTTAATCCCTTGATGTGGCGGCGGTTAATTTCAATGCTTTCTCAGAGTCGTTGACCGTCTCTTCAAACGCCAGTCCCTGCGTCGTAGCGTGTCCGTTCGAGTGCGCCATTTTTTCGTTGACATAAGTGAGCCACGGGCCGGGGGCGGGACGCTCGCCTTTCGTAATCTCGAAAAACGCCCGTTGAATACGCTCCGTGATCTCGCCGCGTTTGCCCTCGCCGATCTGGATTTTGTCCACGGAACGAATCGGGGTCACTTCCGCCGCCGTGCCCGTAAAGAACAATTCGTCGGCGACGTAGAGGGCGGCTCGTTGGAGGCCGGTCTCGGCGACGGGAATGTCCAGTTCGCGGCAAATCTGGATGACGCTGTCGCGCGTGATGCCCGGCAAAATCGAAGACGAGAGCGGCGGCGTGATCACTTTCCCGTCGTGGACGAGAAAAATGTTTTCCCCTGAGCCTTCGGAAACGAACCCGCGATCATCGAGCGCGATGCCTTCGGAGTAGCCGTTCTTGATGGCTTCCATCTTGATCAGTTGCGAGTTCATGTAGTTTGCGCCGGACTTCGCCATCACGGGCATTGAGTTGGGCGAGAGGCGATTCCACGAAGAGACGCACACGTCCACGCCCTGCTCGATGGCTTCGTCGCCGAGATACTTGCCCCAGTCCCACGCGCCGATGTAGCAGGCGAGCGGGTTCGGGAAAGGGTTGACGCCGAAGGCCGGGCGCGCTTCGTCGAGACTGCGAAAGAGAATCGGGCGCAGATAGCATTGTTCGAGTTCGCTGCGCCGCACGAGTTCGACCGCTCCTTCGCAGAGTTCGTCAAGCGACCACTTGTGATCCATGCGATAAATCTTCGCCGAGTTCAACAGACGGCGCATGTGCTCGCGCAGGCGAAAGATGGCGGGGCCGCGTTTGGTGTCGTAACAACGGATGCCCTCGAAGACGCTGGAGCCGTAGTGCAAGACGTGCGACATCACATGCACCCGCGCATCGTTCCATTTGATGAACTCACCGTCGTGCCAGATTTCGGGGGCGATGCGCGGCGTCTTCACATCTTTGCCGGGTGCGTCGTCTGCAAACATAATTCTTTACTCCTTCTTTCGTCTCTGTCGAGAGGCGAACTGCGAACTTAAAGTTTGGATAAATCCATGGTCGAAAATGGATTTGGAGAAACTATGCTCAAGCCGTGGCATTTGCTCGTGGTCGATTAAGGAAATTGCACAATAACAAGAAACAAGCGCGGCGTGCAAGCGCGCCCCTTGCTTCTTCCGGCGGCGGCGACTTACCATCTTCCACGTCTTAATAAACTTCGATTCGATGCAAAATTCCGTGCCCGGACGAACGTTGCAAAATTGGCGAACGAATGCGCTTTCGCTGGTTCAGGCGGGCGTCCTCGTCGCTTCGCTGTCGCTGGAAGGTTGCCGCATGTCGCCAAACCCAAACGCCCTGATGCCTGCCGGTGCTGTCGCCCCGTCTGAAACCGATCCAAACTCGCCGCGCGCCATCCATCAACGCGCCATGCTCATCGACATGCACGCCGACACCGTACAGCGCATGATTGACGAAGACGCGGACATCAACCTGCGCCTCTCGGACGGGCATCTCGATGCCGCACGGATGCGCGAGGGCGGCCTCGATGCGCAGTTCTTCTCCATCTGGGTTGAGCCGCGCTTCTTCGGGGCGGGCGGCAAGTCGGCGATTGAACGCGCCGACCGGCAGATTGCCGCCGTGCGCGCCTTGGCCGAACGACACCCGGAGACATGGGAACTGGCGACGACCGCCGCAGACGTTCGCCGCATCGCCGCCTCAGGCAAACTCGCCGCGCTGCTGGGACTCGAAGGCGGCTACGCGATTGACGAAAAGTTGGAGCATGTGGAGAAGTATTACGAATTGGGCGTGCGCTACATGTCGCCCGCCTGGAGCGTTTCGACGAGTTGGGCCGGTTCTTCCGGCGATGAAATCGGCGCGACGCGCGGGTTGAATGAATTCGGGCGCGCGGTCATCCGCGAGATGAACCGGCTCGGCATCATGGTTGATGTCTCGCACGTCTCCGATCAAACTTTTTGGGACATCACCGAAACTTCCACGAAGCCCGTCATCGCCACGCATTCCGCCGTGCGCTCGCTCGTCAACGTCCCGCGCAATTTGACGGACGAGCAACTCCGCGCGCTCGCGAGCACGGGCGGCGTCTGCGCGGTCGTCTTCTACCCGGCTTTTATCGAACCCGGCTGGAAGCAGGCGCAGCAAAAAGTTGATGCGGAGATCGCGCCGTTGCTCGCTGAGGCGACGCGCAAAATGAAAGGCACTCCGGTCGAGAAGCAACTGACGCGCGACCGCTTGCGCCGGCGCGAGTATGCGAAGCGAATGCCGCCCGTCTCCGTCGCGCGCATCGTCGATCACATCGACTACATCGTCAAACTCGTCGGCATCAACCACGTCGGCGTCGGCTCGGACTTCGACGGTATTCAAGCTGTGCCGCACGACCTCGCCACCGTCGCCGACTATCCGAATTTGACTGCTGAACTGCTCAAACGCGGCTATACGGAGCGCGACATCGAAAAAATTCTCGGCGGCAACATCCTGCGCGTGATGGAAGAGACCGAAATCAAGTCATGAACCCTACGAATAAATTCGAGGGCTTGTCCCTGCTAACCAATCGACTTGGAAACTTTCTCAGGGTTTCCGTACTGCGACGAAAGGCGCGAGACCCTAGGCCATGCTGTGCCGGGTTAGTTCCGCCAAACCCGGAGGCCATTTTGCTGCATGACGCACGCTGGCAAGGCGTGTCTCTTGCGAGAGCAACAACCGCAGTGTTCCTTGTCTGTAGCCGTGTTGCGACAAGTGTTGATTGCTCAACTAAGGCACTGCGCGCGGAATGTTTAGACTTGAATTATACACTCAACGGCGGCTCCTCCCCAGCAATAAATTGCGGGGTCTCCGCCGCTGTTTAACGAAAGGCTTTTGATGAATCATTGATTCATCGGTTCATTGGATCATGAAATCGGAGATGACGCGCGCAATCTTGCCATGCTGCGTTCCTTCATACGAGAAAACAGGGAAGATCAAGAAGCATCTGCCAGCGAGCACGGGCGAAGAAGATGAGCAGTAAAAAGTGTCGATCATGCGGGATGGTGAACTGGGCGCAGGCCACGCAGTGCAAACGTTGCGGGGTTTTCTTCGATCATGCATCTGAAGCGACGGCAGAACCGGCGGGCGGGCGGAGCCTGCGCGTGCGTGCCGCTTTTGTCGTCGGAGCGGTCGCGTTATTTATCTTCGGCAGTTATCTCTCCCTGCGGGCGACTTCGGACGCCGCCGATTTTGAGCAGAGACAAATCATCGGTCGGGCGATTGAGGTGTTGGAGCGCGAAGGGTTCGGCGGGCGGGCGTTTGTCCTGCGCCGTCTAGTCAGCTATCGCACGAGCGATAGCTGGTGGAATCGTTGGGTCGGACATCAGGACGCCTATGCCGCGACCAACTTCCCCTTCGGAGTGGTCACGCTCTACCCCGACTTTTTCAACGTGCCGGTGGACGATACGGAGCGCGCCGTGATCCTGCTGCACGAGTCGTATCATCTCGCGGGGGCAAACGAAGAGAGGGCTTTCGCCGAGGTGTGGCGCGAAAAGAAGAATCTCGGTTGGACGGGTGAACGGTACGGGCGGACGCGCCTTTGGCGCAACGTGCGCGAGTTCACCCAACGCTACGCGCCTCAGCATTTTCGCTGTGGCTTGACTGAGACGGAAGATTGTTTTGAGTGAAGGCAATCATCGCCGGGTCTTTATTAAATCGCCCGGCATTGGGTTGGAAAATCCTTGACAGCCGCCCGCGTTTCTTCTATTAAAGCATTCCCTCGCACGTCTTCTCCGAGTTCAGAGGCCGCACTACTCGTGCTCTGAATTAACCTTCAACTCACTGCAACCGAAAACTGAAGAGGGGATAAAGTGATGGCTAAAAAAGGTACTATCGTCATTGACCCAGGCCACGGCGGCACTGTCGAAGTCGGCGGCTCGTCTCACAACAACGCGCGCAGCCCGAGCGGCGTGTTGGAAAAAAATCTAACGCTGCGGATGGCCTTCCTCGTGCGCGACGCGCTCGCCGAGGCGGCCACTATCGGAGGCCACACGATCAAAATTCTGTTGACGCGCGCGACGGATAAAAACGTCGGGCTCCGAGACCGCGCTCTCGTTGCGAAGACCAATGGCGCAGACCTTTTTCTCTGCATTCACTTCAACGCTTCCGAAGCGCACAACGCGCGCGGCGTGGAAACTTTGGTCAGCCCGAAAGCGGGCAACTCCAACCACGCGGCGGACACGGCGTTCGCACAGTTGATCCAGACGGCGACCTTCAATGCCATTAAAGCGCATGATCCGGGGACGAAAGATCGGAAGGTTAAGAATCAATCGCTCGGCGTGCTCAGAGAGTCGAGTCTAGGCACGAAGGCGCGCGGCTGTCTCGTCGAGATCGAGTTCCTCGACCACAAGGCGGTTGACGAATTGTTCAACCTCAGCCCGACCTCCATAGGGGTGCGCAGCGACGTGGCGAAGGCCATCGCCAATGCGCTCATCGCAGCCTTGTGATAATGCGAGGTCATTTCAAAAACTCTGATCATGACTCAAGCCTGTGCGCCTTTAGTTTTAACTTTGCGCCTTCGCGAGAAACGGTTTTTCTCGCAAAGGCGCAAAGAATTGAGTCATGCCCACTTAGAATATTCGACAGGCGACGGTGAGTTAGGCTAACATCACACTTGAATTTGAAGCGCGACGGCGCGGGAATCATGATCAATGTTCGTTTTTTACCTGCCTACCAAACTCCTCCTTAGGGTGCCGCTCGGCGACCGCGCCTGAACTTGTGCGCGGGTAGGTTCGACGCGGCGCGACTTCACCACAGCGAAAAATCTAAGAATATATGAGCCGGGAGCGGAAGCTATCTGAAGCGGCTTCGGCGCGTCCGGCGTGTGAGGTAATGTAGGGAGACGGAGTGTGATTTATGGACGAAAAATATTTCCCGGAAAAGATAGAAGAGAAGTGGCAAAAGATATGGGCAGAGACGGGCGCGTTTGAAGTTGAAACGGACGAAGCGCGCCCGAAATTTTATTGTTTAGAGATGCTGCCTTACCCGTCGGGGTTTTTGCACATGGGGCATGTGCGCAACTGGTCCCTCGGCGACGCGCTCTCCTGGTACAAACGTCTGTGTGGCTTCAATGTGCTGCACCCGATTGGCTGGGACAGCTTCGGGCAGCCCGCCGAACAGGCCGCGATCAAACGCGGCGTGCAGCCGCGCGAGTGGACGGAAGCTAACATCGCGCACATGCGCGGGCAGTTCAAACGCCTCGGCATCAGTTTCGACTGGCGGCGCGAGATGGCGGCGCACAGGCCGGATTATTACAAGTGGGACCAGTGGTTCTTCCTGAAGATGTTGGAGCACGATTTGATCTACCGGCGCACGTCGCCGATCAACTGGTGCCCGAAGGAAGAGACCGTGTTGTCGAACGAGCAATCGGCTGGCGGCGTCTGCTGGCGGTGCGGGACGCCGGTCGAGAAGCGCGATCTGGAACAGTGGTTCATTCGCACGACCAAGTACGCGGAGGAACTACTCGCGGACATGAAAGAGATCGAAGCGGGATGGCCGGAGCGCGTGCTGACGATGCAGCGCAACTGGATCAACCGGAGCGAGGGCGCATACGTCGATTTTCCCGTCCGCGACACCGATGCGAAAGTGCGCGTTTTCACCACGCGCATCGATACCATTTACGGCGCGACCGCGATTGTCGTCGCCCCCGAACATCCGCTGTTGACCGAGCAATTAACCGAGTCGCCTTTGAAAGATGATGTGATGCGTTTCGTCGAGCGCGTCAAAGCCGAGCGGGCGAGTCGCACGCTTGCGCCGGGCGAAGAGGAAGAAAAGGAAGGCGTCAACACGGGACTGATCGCCGTGAATCCTTTCAGCGGCGAGGTGATGCCGGTGTGGGTGGCGAACTACGTCTTGATCGAGTACGGGGCGGGCGCGGTGATGGCCGTGCCGGGGCACGACGAACGCGATTTCGAGTTTGCGCAGAAATACTCGCTGCCGATCCGTCGCGTCATCGAACGCATCTCGCACGATCAGGAATCGATACCGCACGACGAGGGGCACGCGCTGGACCAATCCGCCGCGATGCCGCACGCCTTCACGGATTACGGCATTCTGGTCAACTCCGCCGAGTGGGGCGGCAAACTCTCTGCCGACGCGATGCGCGAGATGGCGCGTTATGCGGAAGAAAAAGGTTTCGGGGGCGGTGCAGTCACGTATCGCCTGCGCGATTGGGGCATCTCGCGGCAACGCTTCTGGGGCGCGCCGATCCCCATCGTCTGCTGCGAGGAGTGCGGCGCTGTCCCTGTGCCGGAGAAAGATTTGCCCGTCGTCTTGCCGGAACGCGCGGAGTTTACCGGCGCGGGCAAATCGCCTTTGGCGGGCATCGCGGAGTTCGTCAACACGACCTGTCCGAAATGCGGCAAGGCGGCGCGGCGCGAGACGGATACTATGGACACGTTCGTCGATTCGTCGTGGTACTTCTTCCGCTACTGCGATCCGAATAATTCGGATGCGCCGTTCGATAAAGCGAAAGTCGCTTACTGGGCTCCGGTCGATCAATACATCGGCGGCATCGAGCATGCTGTGATGCACCTGCTCTACACCCGCTTCTGGACGAAGATGATGCGCGACACGGGGCTGGTCGAGTTCGACGAGCCGGTCAGGAATCTATTGACGCAAGGCATGGTCACGAACATCGTCGAAGGCACGGGCGAATGGAAAGCGATGTCGAAGTCTCTGGGCAACGGCATCGACCCGGACGAGATGATCGAGGCTTACGGCGCGGACGCCGTGCGACTCTTCGTCATGTTCGCCGCGCCGCCGGAGAACGAACTGCGCTGGTTGGAGACGGGCATCGAAGGCGCGGTGCGTTTCCTGCGCCGCGTCTACAATTTCGTCTGGCGTTGGCGCGAGACGCTCGGCGGCATCGCGCCGCAGGATGCGCCGGACGCCGGAGAGTTCGGCGACGCCGCGCGTGCGCTCAGACGCAAGACGCATCAAACCATCACACGCATCACGGACGACTACGAGGAGTTGCATTTCAATACGAGCATCGCCGCGTTGATGGAACTCTCAAACGCGCTCGGCGAGATGGACGTGATGCCCGACGGGGCTTCCCCGGCGGACAAGTACGCCGTCAGCGAAGCTCTGGAAGCGATGGTGCTGATGCTCGCGCCGTTTACGCCGCACGTCGCCGAAGAGATGTGGGAGGCGCTGGGGCATGCAGGCGGGCTGCTGGGGAGCGGCGCGCGTTGGCCGCAAGCCGATGCGGATTTGGCACGCAAAGAGTCGTTGGAAATCCCCGTGCAGATCAACGGCAAACTGCGCGGGCGCATCCAGGCCACGCCCGACACCACCGAGGCGGAACTGCGCGCGGCGGCGTTGGCCGATGAAAAAGTGCGCGGCTTCATCGAAGGGCGCGAGATCGCCAAAGTGATCGTCGTCCCGCAGCGTCTCGTCAATATTGTGGTGAGATGAAAGTAGCCAGTAGGCCGCAAGGCAAGCTAAAGCCGCTCGCGCGGCGAAAAGGGCTATTACCTTTCGCCGCGCGAGCGGCTCTTGCCCATATACATGCAACTGACCGCTGGCGACTGACAAAACGGCTGTTGTGCTTTAGTCTATGAATCATCGAACGATAATTCCGGCAAGCACAAAGGAAATTTTTGACGCATGACTTCTGAGCAATTCTCCCGCGAGCCGGGAAAGAAAATCTGGACGAGCACGCGGACGGGGCTGGCGGCGTTGACGTTTTTACTGCTGGCTGTGGCTCTCTCTTCCAATTGCGGCCCGACCGATAGTTCACGCAATGGTTCGCCCGCCGCTGCCGTCTCGCCTGCGGCCAACAACGCAGCGCGGCAAACGACCCCGCCGCCGCCCACCGCCCCCGCCGCCGCGGTGTCGCAAAACCCTTTGCCCGATGCGTTGCGCAACGCCGCGTTGAAAACTCTCGATGGCACACCACTAAAGTTAGCGGACTACGAGGGCAAAATTGTCATCGTGAATTTGTGGGCGACGTGGTGCGGGCCGTGTCGGCGGGAGATTCCGGATTTCATCGCCATGAAAGAGGACTACAAGGGGCGCGACATAGAAATCCTCGGCGTCACGAGCGAGGATGAACGTAACACGGCGGAGTCCGTTAGAGAATTTGTTAAAGAGTACAAAATAAATTACAAGGTCGTGTGGGCAGACGAAGAGGCGTGGGCTGCCTTCCTCGCTCCGGGCTACCAGATTCCGCAAACCTACCTGATCGGTCGCGACGGTCGCATCCTCAAGAAGTTCGTCGGCTACAGCCCGCAGGTGGCGACGTTGGCGCGCGGCATTCTGGACCAGGCTCTGAACGAACCATTCAGCGCAGGGGAAAAAGACGAAACGGCAAAATAACTAACTCGCCGGTTGCGCCCACGCACGAATGTTTTCAGGCTGTTAAAGGCGCGCGTGGAAAAGCATCGGTCGGGTTATCGATGAAAAGGCAGTCAACATGCGTTTGCAGATGCATGTTGACTGCCTGCTTTTTTCCGCCGCCGGCCCGTTGATTTCCTATGGCCTGTTAGATTTATCGCTCACTGGCTGTCTTTCTGTCGTTCCCGTTCCAGTTCGCGCTCGCCTTCCTCTCGAAGTCTGCGCCCTTCGCGTTCGAGTGCTTCGTCCTGAAGTCCCTGCGCGACGCCTTCTTTGGCACGACCTTCGATCACTTTCATTTCAGCTTGCACGCGTCCCTCCACCTCGTCGATGGGGGCGGGTTCGCCCGTCTCTTCCTGCGTCGTCACTTTATCCGGATCAATCGACATTTTCTTAACCTCCTTCAAAATAAATGATGAATGTTTGATTGCGGGCATCGTCGCACTGTTAGCCGCGTGTGGTCAAATCGCCACCCGTAAAATATTTCTCGCCGGAACTGATCTTGGCAGCGGGCGACGGAGATTGAAAAGTTGCGGGCTGGAAGGAAAGTGGTCAGCGAATCAGCGTTCATGTTAAATTGACGGCGCACGAAAGATTGCTCATCAGCAACAAACATTTTGGCAACCTGAGGCAGCGATTGACACTCAATTCAAGCAGCGCAACCATGTGACACGAGCCGCCCGGCACCGCGTCGCGTCGCCACATCCTGATCAGCGTTTTTCTCATCAAACGCTTGACGCATTTTAATAACTTTTAGGAGAAATAGATTCACATGAAGGCAATGAAAAAAATCAACCTCGCGCTTGCGTGCGGCTTGCTGCTGGCGGTGACACTGCTGCTCCAGGCTTGTGGTTCATCCGCACCATACGCGACGCATTCGACCTCTGGCACGCCCGCCGCCGAGACACCGGCGACCTCTTCCCGCCAAACCGAGCAAACTGCGTCGCACGCCGGGCACGGAGATGGCGCTGGTGAAGCTACTGCTGCTGCTGGGGCGGCGGCGGATCCGCATGCGGGTCACGCGCACGGCGCACCGGGCCGCGTGCCGCGTTTCGCGAAAAGCAACTTGGAGTTGAAGAGCTTGCCGCCCGTGCTGTCGGCGGCGCAGTTCACGGGTAAGACGCGGATGGCTTACGCGGCGGTCAAGGAGATGCCGGAGACCATCGCGCAACTTCCATGCTACTGCCATTGCGACGAGGGCTTCGGACACAAGAGCCTGCAAACCTGTTTCGTCGATGACCACGCGGCGCATTGCGCCGTCTGCGTCGAAGAAGCATTGCTCGCACACAAGTTGCAGAAAGATGAAGGCCTCAGCCCCGCGCAAATCCGCGAACGGATCATCGCGACATACGGGGCGGCGCAATAAAAGCGCCACAAGGTCAAAACGGTGTTCCCCAAAACTACAAAGCCAGAAAGAGGAGAAGGGGCGAAGGAAGCGGTGCAACTCCACTCATCCGCGTTTCCCTGACGCCCTTTTCCTTTGCCGCTTTCCGTCTCGCCTTGTAAGATGGGTGCGAACTTTACCAAGACGCGGCACAGTTGAACTTTCCCCTCGCTTGAACGCGAGCACACTGCTGTTCTCCCCTCCCGTGTCAACGTCCGAATCATTCACCGTCGGTTTAAGGAGAAGAAGCATGAAATTATTTCAGAGACGATTGCTCTGCGCGTTGCTGCTATGTGCGCTCGTGTCGGGGACGGCGTTCGACGCGTCGGCGCAGAAGACCAAAGGCTACCTCAAAGCGCACAAGGAAGCGCGCGAACAGACGACGAAGGCGGCAAAAGTTTTCCGCCAGATCATGTCCGTGCCGGATAAGGCGATCCCGAAGGAGTTGTTGGATAAGGCGGAAGCCGTCGCGGTCTTTCCCGATGTGATTAAGGCGGGCATCCTGCTCGTCGGCGGTCGGGGCGGTCGCGGCGTGATCAGCCGGAGATTGCCGGGCGGGTGGAGCGCGCCCGCGTTCTTCAACCTCGGCGGCGGCAGCATCGGCCCCCAAATCGGCGCGTCTTCCACCGACTTCGTGCTGCTGTTTATGAACGAAGATGCGGTGAAAGGATTGCTGGAAGATAAATTCGAGATCGGCGGCGAGGGCAGCATCGCGGCTGGCCCGGTGGGGCGCGCAGCGAGCGCATCGACGAATCTGACGCTCGACGCGGGCATTCTCTCCTATTCGCGCAGCAAAGGTCTCTTCGCCGGACTCGAACTCAAAGGCGTCGTGATCAACCCGGACAACAAGGATAACGAGGCCGTCTACGGGTTGAAAGCGAACCAGATTCTGACGGGCGAAGGCGTCAGGCGTGGAGCTAAACCGTCGGTGCCGCAGAGCGTGCGCGCCTTCCCGCTGATGCTGTCGCGCTATTCGCGCAAGTAGCCACGCGAAGGTTGAACAACTACCGGGATAGGACGAGCGAGCGGTTGCCCCGACGCCTTATTGTGTCGTTGAAAGGATATGGCGGATGAAGAAGTTGCGGTTAAGAAATTTAGCTGGCGCGTTGCCGGTCGCGTTGCTGTTAACCTGCTTCCCGCTCGCGCCTGCGTCGCAGGCACAACGTCAGCGCAGAGTGAACCCGCCTGAGACGACGAAGCGCGAGGACGAGGCGGAGCGTAAGGCGACGAGCGCGGCGCGCGTCTTTGAACAGATCATGAAGGCGCGCGACAACGCGATCCCGAGGGAATTGATCGATAAGGCCGAAGCCGTCGCGGTCTTCCCCGGCGTGATCAAGGCGGGTTTCGTCGTGGGCGGGCGCGGTGGGAGCGGTTTGATCAGTCGGCGCGTCAAAGGCGGGTGGAGCGCGCCCGCGTTCTTTACGATGCGCGGCGGAAGCTTCGGCGCGCAGATCGGCGCGGCCAAAACCGACTTCGTCCTGCTTTTCATGAACGAGTCTGCCGTGCAGGGACTGCTCGACGACAAATTTGAGATGGGCGGCGAGGCCAGCGCGGCGGCTGGCCCGGTGGGGCGGGCGGCGAGCGCGACGACGAATCTGACGCTCGATGCAGGCATCCTCTCCTACTCGCGCAGCAAAGGCCTCTTCGCCGGACTCGAACTCAAAGGCGCGGTCGTCAATCCCGATAACAAACTCAACGAGGCCCTTTACGGCATGAAGGCCGACAAACTTCTAACTGGAGCGGAGCAACTCACGGTCGAAAAAGCGCCTGCGGGCGTCCGCATCTTTCCCGTCACGCTCGCGCGTTATTCGAGGCGTTGACACGCCGGGCAAAAGGCGCGACGAGCCGCGCCGGAAGAATTTGTTCGCAGAGGATCTAAGCGGAGTCAGCGAAAAATTGTGCCGGGGCTTTAGAGATCGCCAAATTTGAAGAGGAGCTGGTAACAACGATGGCTACAACGGCAGCACTGAATCATGCCACTATTGCGGGACATGAGGACAAACATCCGAAGGGTCTCTACGTGCTCTTCGCCACCGAGATGTGGGAGCGTTTCAGCTTCTACTCGATGCTGGCGTTGTTCACGCTTTACCTGCAAGACCCGACTGACGGCTTCGGCTGGACGGCGGAAAAGGCGACGACCGTCTATTCGTGGTATCTGGCGTTCGTCTACCTGAGTCCGCTGGTCGGCGGCTTCATCGCGGATCGGGGCTTGGGCTACCGGCGCTCAGTGATGATCGGCGGCTTTTTCTTCATGGCTGGCCACCTGCTCTTAGCCTTCCCGTCGGTCGCGGCGGTCTATGCCGCCCTGACCTGTCTTGTCGTCGGCAACGGTTTCTTCAAGCCGAACGTCTCGACGATGGTCGGCAACCTCTACCCGGAAGGGAGCCACCTCAAAGATCGCGCCTACAACATCTTTTACATGGGCATCAACATCGGTGCCTTCATCGCGCCGCTCATCGCCGAGTTTGTGAAACAGACTTTCGGCGTGCATCCGGCGTTCGCGGTCGCCGCCGGCGGTATGCTCATCTCGGTTTCGATCCTCTGGTACTTCCAGAGCCATGTGAAGGCGGCGGACGAGCGCGCTCAGGAAGTTCTGAGAAGCAGGCAGGCGGGAGACGCGGCGGCGGTGACGGTTGACGCCCCGCCGAGCGAGGCCAGCCAGCAGAAGGGCCCTGTGAACCGCATTGACAGCGTGTCGGACAAGAAGCGAGTCATCGCACTCATCGTCATTTTCGCCATCGTCATCGTCTTCTGGATGGTCTTCCACCAGAATGGTTCAACGCTCACCTACTGGGCTGATGACAACACGGCCTGGGACGTTTCAGGGACGATCTCAAACGCGATCAACCCGTTCTGGATCATCACGCTCACCTTCCCGCTCGTCTGGTTCTGGAAGTGGCTCGACAGAAAAGGCAAGGAACCTGCGACGCCGACCAAGATGGCGATGGGGATGTTTCTCACCGCGCTCTCGTTCTTCATTCTCTACTTCGCCGCGAAGTCAGGCGAGGGGCAAATGCCAACCGCCGAGCAATTGAACGCCGGGAGTTTCCGCGTGACCGAACGCTCGCTCGAAAATTTGGGGGCGCAGGGCATGCCGGCTGACGTGATTGCACGGATCAAAGCGGCGAAGGACGAAAAGGGCAAGTTCGTCGTCCTCGATAAGAAGTTCTCAAAGAGCGAGGACGGGGCGACAACGGGTCAGCAGGGCTTACAAGCATCGCTAACCAAAATCCTGGGCCCCGATGCCGTGCGCTACGAACCGGCGATCATGCAGCAGGGCTTTATCTTCCGCGTCTCGCCCCTGTGGCTGATTCTCGCCTACGCCGTCATCTCGCTCGGCGAGTTGATGCTGTCGCCGATGGGTCTGTCGCTGGTCTCGAAGGTCGCCCCCGTCCGTATGCGCGGGCTGTTGATGGGCGGGTGGTTTGTCGCCACCGCCATCGGCAACAAACTGACGGCCATCGGCGTCTACTGGACTTACTGGAATCAATCGTCCTTCTTCGTCATTCTGGGGGGAATGGCCTTCGTGATGGCTATCGTGCTGCTCGTGCTGCTGCGCCCGCTCAAGAAGGCGATGCCCGGCGTTTAGCCGCCGGCAAGGATGGTGAGAAACTTGACGCCTCTGCGAGGGCGACTTTAGAATCCACGCCACGCCATCGCAAAGTAGTTCGGTAGGTTAGTCACGCGGGAAACCCGCCCGCCGCCCGCATGTGAAAGGATCGAGAGACTGATGCAACCGCGCACCCAACGCCAGAAGGAAATCCTGGATTACATTCAACGCTTTATCGAGCGGCACGGGTACGAGCCTTCTTACGCGCAGATCGCGCGCCACTTCGGCATCTCCTCGAAGGCCACTATCGCCAAGCACATCGAAGCGTTGGAGAAACGCGGCCTGCTCGCGCGCAGCCACGCCAATGGGTCGTTCGGCTTGAACGTCCAGGTCGAAGACCTGGCGGGCGACGCGACGTGTGAGGTGCGCCTGCTCGGACGCGTCGCGGCGGGCGCGCCGCTGGAGACGATCACGGACAACAGTACGGAGACGATTGGCGTGCCGCGCTTCCTCCTGGGGCGCGTACGCCCCGAAAGAATCTATGCCCTGCGTGTCTCCGGCGACTCGATGATCGACGAGCACATCTGCGACGGCGACATCGCTCTCATCGAAAACCGCGTCGATGCGCGCGACGGTGAGATCGTCGTCGCCCTCGTCGAAGGCAGCCGCGCCACACTCAAACGCCTCCATCGCTTCGGGCGTGAAGTGGAACTGCGTCCCGCCAATTCGCAACTCGCGCCGATTCGCCTGCCTGCCTCTCAAGTGCAGGTGCAGGGCATCTTTCGCGGTCTGCTCCGCGCGGCGGTTTAGAACCTTCAAGCGTCATAAACAATTGCAGGGGCAAGGGAACTTATCCCTGCCCCTGCAATTTTGTTTTAAGTTGATGACTTACGCGCTGACGGCTGCCCCCGTAGATGGCGTGGCTGCGTCGGCTTTCTGATTGCCGAGGCGCGCATGATAGAGGTCTGCGACGCGCTGCTCGGCTTTGGCGATGTCCACTGCGATTTGATCGAAGATGGCAGCGGTCGTCGGGTCGGTGAACCCGTTCGTGAGATTGAAAGCATCGACGACGCCTGTTTGCAAATCACCGAGCGCGCGGCGCATGAGCGCGACATCGTCGCTCGATTGCAGCCAACCCTTGAGCGTCGCCCACGCGCCGCTGCCCGCCGCTTGAAACGATTCCTTTTCGCCGAGCGCGGAGAGGCGCGTCTCCAGGATGCCGACGTGCCGCTGCTTGTTGGTGCAGATTTCTTTGAAGGCCGTGCGCAACTCGGCAGCGGTCGCTTTTTCCGCGTAGTGCTCGAAGGCCGTCAGCGCATAACGCTCGCCCCGAATCGCGGTATTGATGCCGTCCACGATCTCGCTCTTCGCCGAACCGCCCCATCCTTCGGCCAACTTCCACCAATCAGCCGACAAATCCTGCTCATCTGGCAGACCGACATTTTTTATGTTCTTCTCAAGTCCGAGGTGGCGCAGGATGGCGGCGGTAAAGATGGGCACATCGCCGGGACGCCGCGAGGTAAGCAAGTTGCCGTCGCGCACGACGGGCGCATCCTCATAGTTCGCCCCGGCGTTCTGCATGTCTTTGCGGATCGAACGGAAACCGGTGGCGCGTTTGCCTCTCAAGAGATCGCCCTCGATCAGGACTTGCGGCCCGTGGCAGACAGCGGCGACGAGTTTGCCCTGCTCGACGGCATCCTGCACGAAGCGCACGGTCTTCATGTTGGTGCGCATCTTGTCGGGAGCCTGCCCCCCGGGAATGATGACGGCGTCGAATTCTTCGGCGAGCGCATCGGTCGTCGTTGCGTCGGCTTCTATTGAGACTTTGGCCTGCTTGCCCTGATACTTTTCATTCATGCGCGAGCCGAGCACGGTGACTTCAGCCCCCGCCTCCTGCAAAGCCGTGTAAGGAATTTGAAATTCGCTGTCCTCGACATGATTTTCGATCAGGATGGCGACTTTTTTCGTGGCACTCTCTTGCTTAGTCATCAACTCAACTCCTTCGTTATTTCAAAATTTCAACAGACGCCGCTTGAGCGCTCGTCCGCCGAAGATAAATTTGCTCGTGTTCTTTCTATTTTGCTCGTGTTCTTTCAATAACGCGGCAAGGACTGTGCCAGCGCGCTGGTGCTTGTCGAAATACAGGCAAGTTGGTGCGGCAGGCGTTGCGCCTTCCTACAAACCCGTACAGGTGCGAGACGCGAATGTTCGCTTACACTACTTCGGAAGCATGAGACGCGCGCTCCATACTTCCGTTCCACCGTGAAACTTTATGATTGACGGCTGCGCCGCACTTCATGTAAATCTCAAATCAGTATTTAACGCGCAAAGTAAGCCTGAAAAATTGTGGGCGGCGAGGTTTCCGGTTCGACCTGGCGCACCACCGTTCTTTCAACATGAAACCATTAGGGAGGAGAACAGATGCCAAGCAGACGTAAGCCATCCGACAGCCGGGCGAATACCACTGCGGACAACGTAGCGAGCGCCGCGACCGAAACGGGCACCAGCGTGGTCAATCAAGCGACGGGGATCGCGGGCGAACTCGCGGAGCGAGTGTCGAGTCTCGGGGGTTCCGCGTTGGAAACCCTCGCCGACACGGTCGGCAGCGTTAGCCCGTCGCTTGGCGAACTCGTGCGACCCGGCGGGCGCGGCACATCGGGCGCGGCCAAACGCGGCGCAGGTCGCTCGTCTTCAGGGCGCAGCGGCGCGAAGTCCACGTCGAGCGCGGTGAGGAGCATCGCGCGACAGGCGGGCAAGGCGACAGAGCGTGCGGGCAAAGCGGCGGAGCGTGAAGGCCGTGCGACGGCGAGCGCGAGCAAATCCGCCGCCAAAGCGATGACCCGCACGGCGAAGTCAGCCACTTCATCTGGCGGCAAAGGCGCGACGGCTAAAGCTTCCGCGCCAAAAGGCGGCGCGAAAGCGGAGGGCGCGAAGGTCGCGAAAGGAGCAGGCGGCAAGAGTTCTAAAAAGAGATAGCGAAGTGTCGCCTGCGCTTAGTTATAGCGCGAAAATGTTTCGACCTTGAGCGGGTTGCCCCGTGAGACGACCGGGCGCGATCCGTCCAAGGTTAATTAACTGTTGAGCGACCCGGTTGAGTTAAGTGAAATTTTCGGAGAGGGATGAATGGAGCCACCTTGGAGACTCGAACTCCAGACCCCCTAATTACGAATCAGGTGCTCTACCAACTGAGCTAAGGTGGCATGCGAATTGTGAAGGCAAGAGAATACGAAGCGAGGCGCATCACTGTCAAGCAGGCGCTTCGCGAGGCCGAAGGAGGAGCGAAAAAGAGATGCCGAAAGACCCAACACGCAACCAGCCGAACTATAAGATCGACGGCGGCCATTTGAACGAGTATGAATTTACCCAGAGCCACGGCGCGATCACTGAAGAGGAAAGAAACCGTTTCGCCGACCAGCAGCGGGAAGGTGAGGAAAACGCCGCGCCGCCGCAGACGGAGGCCGAGCGCATCCAGCAATTGATGGACGACGTGCGCGAACGAGTGCAACACAAGAAGGAGAAAGAGGCCGCGCGCGAGGCGGCGAGACGTGAAAAGGCGGCAGGCCGCAAGAGCGACAAGAGCGGCGCGGGCGCAAAGAAAGTCGGCGGCGCGAAGAAAGCCGCCGCCACCACCACCACCACCACCACTACTGCCGCCGCGCAGAAAGCAGCGGGAGCGAAACTGGCTTTGAAGTCGGGCACGGGTAAAGCGGCGACGACGACGAAAGGCAGCCGGAAAGCTGTCGGCAAAGCAAAGAAGGCCAGCGCGAAGAAAGGCTCCGCTAAAGGCGCAGCTAAGAAAATTGGTAGTGGCGGCGTCAAAGGTTCAACGACGCGCACGGGCGGCGCAAAGAAGGGCACGGCCAGTAAAACCACTAAGAAGAGCGGCGTGAAGCAAAGCGCGGCGAAGAAATCTCCTGCGGGCAGGAAGGCAGGCGCGAGGCCGGCTGGTAAAGGGGCGGCTCGTAAGGGCGGCGCGCGTTAAGTCGCAGTTCAAGCGCGTGTATGTAAATGCGGCTAATGATTCAGGGAAGGAGCGTAACAGATGGCAGGACAAGATGAGGCGCACAATGCGGCGGACGAGCGAGCAGAAGGTGCGAACGAAGATAAGTTAGATAACGAACTGGAAGCGGAACAGGAATCTGCGGCGGCGATGGACGCGGATGTGCCGCAACCGTCCGATGCTTCGGAGACGACGGAGGGACAACCATCCTGACTTGTCCCGACAACTAAGACTCAAACCTGCGAAGGGCGACCGGCACAAGAATACGGTCGCCCTTCGTAACTGTGGCGAGATAGGTGAATGAGTCGCAATCCTTTGAGAGTCGCGCGAATCGTTCACGTTTCCACATACGTCTTCAGCCGGTAGCAAATTCACTATGCCAGCAAAATTTCGTGTCAGTGGTAAAACTCCCAGCGCAGTCAGGTCGGCCAGGCGGCAGCGGCAATGGGCAGCGCTGCTGGCGTTGCTCCTCTTAGCCATACTCTCTCCCGCCGCGTTGGGGCAGAAGGGCGGCACGCCGTCGCGGAGGCAGAAATTGCCTGCGCCGGATAAGATCATCCTCGATTATCTCAAAGCCATCGGCGGCAAAAAGCGCGTGGTGGCATTGCGCGATGCGATCTATGAATGGAGCATGGAACGCGGCGGGCAAAGCGCGGGGCGTGCGCGCAGTTATGAAAAATCTCCGACGGCGACACGTCTGGACTTACTGCCAGCGGGCGGCGAGTTGAACTACGCGACCAACGCGCGCTCGGCGTGGCTGCGCAACAGAGAGGGAGATTTGCGCACACTGACCGGCAACGATGCGGACACGTTGAAGCTGCATGCCGCGCTCGCGGCGGGGCGGCTGGTGAATTATAAGAAGCAGGATGTGGCGGCACGCACAATTGATCTTCAGGGCGCGGCGCATGAAGGTGAGTCAATTTATCAGGTCGAGTTTACGCGGCGCAACGGTGCGCGCCTGAGCTACAATTTTGGCGTGTCGAACAAACTGCTCATGAGCGTCTTCGATAATTCGCAGAAGCTCGCCATTTACTACGATGACTATCGCCCCGTGGCGGGCGGTCTGCTCGTGTCGCATCGCATCGGGGTAAAGCAGAATACCGATGAACTGTTTACGCTGTTGTTACAGAACATACGCTACAACACGGGACTCTCTGACGCGCTTTTTGAGCCGCCCGGCGACGAGTCTTTGAACCTCGCGGAGTTGCTGCGAGCGGTGGCGCGCAATCAGGATGAAGTGGACGAGCGGGTGAGCGATTACACCTTTACGCGGAAGGAGACGGAGCGCGAAATCGATGACAAAGGCGTCGTCAAAAAAGAGAAGACGCTGATTCATGAAATCTACCCGGTGACGGGCGGCGGGCGCGTGCTCAAGTTGATTAGTGAGAACGGCGTGCCGTTGTCATTGGAGCGCATGGCGAAGGAAGAGCGGCGCGTGGCCGAAGCGCTGGAGAAGATCGAGCGCGAGAATGCGAAGCGCAAAGAGAAGCAGGTGCGCGAACAGGCCGCCCGCGCCCGTAAGGACGGCGAGACGGGCGCGGGCGCAGAGGGCGATTCGGAGGTCGGCATCGGAGTCTTTTTGCGCGCGTGCGAATTCGTCTCGCCGCGCCGCGAGCGTTTTCAAAGCCGCGACGCTATCGTTTTCGACTTTCGCCCGCGCCCCAATTTCAAGCCCGCCAATCGCGGCGAATCCATCGTCGCCAAACTCGCGGGCGTCGCCTGGATCGACCCGGTGGACAAACAGGTGATGAGGCTCGAAGCGCGGTTGTCGGAAAATTTCAAAGTCGGCGGCGGGTTGCTGGCCTCGGTGCGTTCCGGTTCGGCGGTCGCGCTCGAACAGACGCGCCTCGCAGACGGCGTCTGGCTGCCGCGTTTCTCGCAGATCAACGCCTCGGCCAAAATCTTTCTCTTCGCCGGTTTCCGCCTCGACGCCACGCGCGAATACAGCAACTACAAACGCTTCAGCACGAATGTCGGCGACGCCACAGTTGATCAGCCGAAGGAGCCGTGATGCCGTCAGCCCTTAGCTTTCTGGCATCGCCCCGAATTGCTCTCAGGAGTTTTAAGCGATACGCGCGGCTGGCGAACGACATGACAGAAGTGAAACAGAAGTTACTTAACTCCAAACATTCAAGATTCCAGACGCATAACGCCCAAAAACCTTGCGAACGGCCCATGCTCATTGCGGGACGGGTGTATGCGGCTGTCAGTTGACGCTCAGCTTACAATGAGGCTGCCTGCGCTACTCCTTCCACATCGAATAACATGCTCACCGTTGGCAGGTAACGGACGCAATACGCCGCGCAGAAGACCGCCCCGAACTCCGCGATGACTAGCACAGTCACGAGGAGCGGCGTGGCGATGATCAGGCCGAGCCCAGGCAACGCAATTGAATCCACACCTTTGAGCCAGAAGCCAAGGACCCAGATGAGGGGCACAAGTATGGCAGCTGCTATAAGGTAAAGAATTACTAAAAGGACTTGTGACATGACTACCCTCTATTCATATGGGCTAACGGACATGCAGGAGTGGATGCAACTCTGAAACGTCAACCCGCTATGCATAAAAACATCTAACTCTGTGATAAGGCGTGAAAAGCCGAAAGCTTCGGCCTAACTTCGCCTGAGAGCGGTAAAAGCCGAATCATCCGGCCTAACTTGCCTGAACGCGTGTATAATGGCGCATCCTCACATCACAGGCCAAGCAAATTTATTCAATAGCTGAGAGCTGAAAGTTGATGGTTGAAGGCTTAAAAAAATGAATGAAGTCGTAGTTATCGGTGGCGGGTTCGCCGGAGTTGAAGCGGCGTGGCAGGCGGCGCAGGCAGGGGCGCGGGTGCGTCTGTACGAGATGCGTCCGGTCAAGCAAACGCCTGCGCACCGGACGGAGCAACTGGCGGAGATCGTCTGTTCCAATTCTTTGAAATCAGATGAACCGGGGACGGCTCCCTATCTGCTCAAGGAAGAATTGCGGCGGGGCGGGTCGCTCGTATTGGAAGTCGCGGCAGAGACGCGCGTGCCTGCCGGGGCGGCTCTCGCAGTTGATCGACATCGCTTCGCGGAGTTGATCACGCAAAGAATCGAGGCGCACCCGAACATCACCCTCATCCGCGAAGAGGTGACGCGCGTGCCCGCAGCAGATGATGCGCTCACGATCATCGCCGCCGGGCCGCTCTGCTCCGACGCGCTGGCCGCAGAGATCATGCGTCTGACGGGCGACGATCAGCTTTATTTTTACGATGCCATCGCGCCCATCGTCGCCGCCGATTCCGTTGACTATTCTATCGCGTTTCGCGCCGCGCGCTACGATAAAGGCGGCGACGATTACGTCAACTGCCCGTTCGATGCCGAGCAGTACCGACGCTTTTACGAAGCACTGATCGATGCCGTAAGCGTGCCGCTGCAACGCTTCGAGGAGACGCGGTGGTTCGAGGCGTGCCTGCCCGTCGAAGAACTCGCGCGGCGCGGCTACGATACCTTGCGCTACGGGCCGATGAAGCCCGTCGGCCTGCGCGACCCGCGCACGGGGCGCGAGCCGTTCGCCGCCGTCCAACTGCGGCAAGAGAATTTGATGGCCGACGCCTACAACCTCGTCGGTTTCCAAAACCATCTACGTTACGGCGAACAGGCGCGCGTCATCCGGTTGATTCCGGGGCTGGAACGTGCGGAGTTCTTGCAGTACGGGCAGATTCATCGTAATACTTATATTCGCGCGCCGCGCGTGCTGGCCGCGACGATGCAGATGCGCCGCCGCCCCGGAGTGTACTTCGCCGGACAAATTTGCGGCGTCGAGGGTTACGTCGAATCGGTGGCGACGGGCTGGCTTGCCGGAGTCAATGCGGCGCGACAGCTTGCGGGCAGGGAACTCGTCGAAGCGCCCCCGAAGTCGGCCATCGGAGCTTTGGCGCGCTACGTCTCCGCCGCCGAAACGGATAATTATCAACCTGTCAACATCACCTTCGCGCTACTCGAACCGTTGCCCGAAGCGGACCGTAAACGCATCCGGCGCAAACGCGAGCGGCGCCAACTACAAGTCGAACGAGCGTTAACAGAGTGGAACAACTGGCTTCACAACATGCGAGCGGAGAACGCCGCCCTTGCCGCGCCCTTCGCGGTGGGCGCTTGATGCGAGCGCGCAAACTTGTCACGCCGTCGCTCTACCTGACAGGAGCGCGGGGGCGCATGAAGGTTTTTCTCGCGCTGGCAATGCTTCTTTGCGCCGTCCTGCTCACGCCGCTCTCGCTCAAAGCGCAATCCGGTCGCCGCAGGCCGGAGCCTTCGGCCACGCCGAACGCGCCGCGCCGCACCGCCCTCGAAAAACCAGCAAGCGACAATTTGCCCGGTCAACCCGCGACGCCGGACGCGCCCGGCACGAACGCAACGACGACGCCCGCCGCCGAACAGAACGCCGCGCCGCATCCTGCGGCGGCGAACGGGGCAGTTGCGCCGAACGCCACAAACGAGACGGTTGAAGTTGACGACGGTGAGATCGTGCGCGTTTCCTCGAATCTCGTGCCCGTTTCGGCCACGGTCACAGATGCGCGCGGCAAAGCCATCGTCGATCTGACCGTCGATGATTTTGAGTTGCGCGTGGACGGGCAGCCGAAGCCCATCGGGGGCTTGAGCCAGGCGGAGACTCCGGTGCGCTTGGTGCTGCTCTTCGATAACAGCGACAGCATTCGCGCGTCGCGCGAATTTGAGAAGCAGGCCGCGATCCGTTTCTTCAAGAGCGTGCTTCGCCCCGCCGTCGATCAAGCGGCGATCTACTCGGTCGATAGCGTCTATGCGTTGGAGCAACCGCTGACGAACGATGTCCCAGAACTCGTCCGCACCATCGAAAGTTTCAACAAACCCGAAGGCGCAACCAAGCTTTTCGATGCCATGGCGCACGCCGCCGAATATCTTCGTCTGCAACCGGGGCGCAAAGTCATCGTCCTCGTCACCGACGGCGCGGACACGGTGAGCGACCTGACTTATGACGAGACGCTGCGCCGCATTATCGCCGCCGACTGTCAGGTCTACGCCGTGCAGACCGGCATCATCGAGAATGCCAATTTGTACGATTTGATGGCCGTGCGACGGCTCGAAGTTTTTTCGGATCGGACGGGCGGGGCGGTCTACATCCCGAAGAACACCGCCGCTCTCGATATCGCCTTCACACAGATCGCCGCCGACCTCGCGCAACAGTACATCCTCAGCTATTACCCGACGGACGAAGGGCGCGACGGGCGTTTTCGCACCATCAATTTGCGCGTCAAGACGCGGCCTAGTCTGCGCGTGCGGGCGCGACGCGGCTATTACCCGCGCCGCAGCAGCAGCAGTGCGCAACAACTCTCAACCTTGCCGGAAAGCTTTGTCGGCGCGAACCACGCGGACCCGGCTTCCGGGCGCAGTGAGCCGCCCGTCGAACTCGATTCGCCGCTCACCCGTCCGCGCCAGATTGCGAGCAGCCCGCGCGCAGTTGTCAAATTCGGCGGGCCTGTCCACGGCAACAAGAACATGGATGCGGAGACTAGCGGCGACGCGCCCGCCCGCCATGAAACGGATGTGCGCGTGAAGCCGGCGGCGAAGACCGGAGAGCTACAGCCGACACCATCTGATGAGCTGCAACCGGAGTCGAAATCCGAGCCGGTGCCGGAGACGAAACCCTCGCCCGACCCCGATCCGCCGCCACCACCGCCCGATGCGAATCCGATAGCCACGCCGACCCCGACGCCCTTGGCCTCGACATTATCAACGCCGCCCGAAGTCATGACAGCCGCGCCCGCCGAGAACACGGGAACGACCACAGCAACACCGTCATCGCCCCCGCCGCAGGCTCCGCCCTTTGTCGGCCAACTCAACGCGAAAGCCGTCAAGCTGCCGAAGCCGTTGTATCCGGTGGCGGCGCGATTGATGCGGGTTGAAGGCGTGGTGCAGGTGGAAGTGGTGGTTGACGAGAGTGGTAAAGTGATTTCGGCGCGTGCCGTGAGCGGCCCCGTGCGTCTGCGTGATGAGGCGGTGGCCGCCGCGCGACGGGCAACATTTGCGCCTTTGCAGGTTTCCAATCAATTCATCAAATTTGCCGGCGTCATCTCTTACACCTTCAGTTTGTAGCTTGAACGACCGCCATGATCGAACAACTCTTTGAACAGTTTTTCGAGCACCTGCGTTACGAGCGCAACGTGAGCGAGCACACGCTGCGCAATTACCGGATCGACCTCGGCCAGTTCTACGAACATCTCGCGCCCGCCGACCCCGCGACAGCGGCGCGGCGCGAGTTTGACATCAAACAGATCGACCACATCACCATTCGCGAGTGGCTCTCGACGCTCCACACGGCGAACAAGAAGAAGACTTCCATCGCCCGCAAACTGGCGACGCTGCGTACCTTCTTTCAGTTTCTCCTGCGCGAAGGAGTCGTCGAGATGAATCCGGCCAAACTCGTCTCCACGCCGCGTCTCGATAAGAAACTTCCCAATCATCTGTCGATGGAGGAGGCCGTCCGCTTCATCGAAACGCCCGATACGGAAACCGACCTCGGCAAGCGCGACCGCGCCATTCTCGAATTCCTCTACGGCACGGGGATGCGCGTCTCCGAGTTGGTCAAATTGAATCTGCGCGACATTGATTTCAAAGGCAAGATGGTGAGAGTGACGGGCAAACGGCGCAAACAGCGCATCGTGCCCTTCGGCGACCCGGCGCTGCACGCGCTCATGCAATATCTCTCCGTGCGCGGAACCTTCCTGAATAATGTGCCGCCAGCCGAGCGCGATGAGCAGATCGTCTTTCTCAACTATCAGGGGACGCGCATCACCACGCGTTCCGTCGGGCGCATGGTGGACAAGTACATCCTCATCTGCGCGGGCATCCACAACATCAGCCCCCACAGCCTGCGCCACTCCTTCGCCACCCACCTGCTTGACAACGGCGCAGACCTCCGCCACATACAGGAACTACTCGGCCACGCTCGCATCTCCACCACCCAAATTTACACACACGTCTCGATGGAAAAATTGATCGAGGTCTACGACAAGTCGCACCCCAAAGCATAGAGGTCAGTGCGACTTGAACCATGAGGTGGCGGTAATCGCCGCGTGATGCTTCCATTTTTGTACTGCCACCTGATCTGCTTTCTCTGCTCCCCGCCCCAAACTAGCCTTCGACCCACTGCCGCAATACCTCCCCCGGCTCTCCGGCGGCGGCGTAGAATTGCTCCCGGTTTTCCGGCGATAATTGGCGCAGGGCGGCTCTGATAGCCCCCACCTCGCTTCCGGCGGCTTGTTTGAGTTCATCTGGAATCTGCTCGTGCTGTGCGTAAGGGATAAAGCGCGACAACGCGGCGATGACATCCGACGCGGCTTCCGCCCAACGCTCAAGTTTGAGCCACAAATCGACGCGCAAGCGAAAACACTTCAGCAAATTTGGCATTAATTGAAACAGCCCTAGTTGCGCGATGCACATCTCCCAAGCCTGAATTGCGCGGTTGTAGTAATCCAGAGCCTCATCCCATTTCTGTTCTTGTTCCAGCGCGACGGCTTTATTAGCGCACGCTTTGGCGAGATCATCCGCCAATTCTTCGCGCCCGTCTTTGACTAACGGCGCACGAATCGAGATCGCCTTGTCGAACTCCGCGATGGCCTCGCTCAAGCGCCCTAAGCCTCGCAATGCCACGCCCTTGTTCATATACGCGCTGGCTAAGTCGTTGGGTGCTGCCTTGCCACTTTCGACCAAGGATTGAAACAGCGTGATGGATTCGTCGTAGGCGGTCAGGGCTTCGCGCAGCCGCCTCAGGCTATCAAGCGAATTACCCTTCATCATTAAAGCTGAAGCGAGAAAATATTCCAGCGACGCCACTACGACTTGCTTTGCGGCTTCGTCGTCACCCGCGCGCTTTTTCAGTGTCGCTAGCAAATCGCGCGCGATCTTTTCCTCCAACAGAAATAGGTCTGTCGCCAGCCGGTAGCGAGCCGCTTTGTGGGCGGCAACGCCCGCTTCGTGCAACTTCGCCTCATAGCCCGCGCCGTTCGATAAGAGCCACGCTTCAAACTGCGGCAGCAGATTCTTCGCCGTCTGTTCGCGGAAGTAAGCGTGCAGGTCGTAGCGCATCGTGCCGCGCAAGCCCGGTTTGGTCGTGGCGAGTTTATGCGCGGTCAGGCGGCTGATAGCAGTTGCGGCCTGGGCTTTCTTCTTGAACAAAAGCTCTAACGCTTGCTTCGGCGCTTCTCTCTCGAAAAAGGTCAACGCGCAGAGCAAGAGTTTCACCTCATCCGATTGTCGCTCAATCTGCTTGGCAATCAGTGCCTTCGTCCGGCGGATGCCCTCGTTGTCCGTGTCGGCTGCGCCCTCGTATTCGTCGAAACCTTCCCAGAGTTCTGTGTCCACCATGAACTCTTGAAAAGAGTAGTCCTCAATCGAAGTCAGATAACCGATCAACGACGCCAACGCTTGCGGGATGCGATGAACGCGCCGCAAAAATTCTTTCAGCAAGTTTTCATCGGCCTGGTCCAAGCCAACGTCTTTGCCTTCCGTGCGCAAATAAGCCAGCGCGTCCGGTTCGGGCAAGCCTTCATAAAGCGCGTCGCCCGTCTGTTCCAACTTCTTCAGCCGCCTTTTCACGTCCGGTTCGGGGTCGTCCTGCGACAAAAACAAAACGCGCAAACTGTGGTTGCCCTCAAACAGCGCGTTGAGGAATTGCCGGATGCCCGCGTCTTTGACCGTGTAGCCGGTTTCGGCGTCCAACCACGCCTCGAAATTTTCCACCAACAGCCACGCCGTCCCTTCTTGCTGCAAAGCGGGAAACAGATTTTTGTTGAGCCATTCCGCGATTGGCTCGTTCGTCTCCCGGCTCTGATCGTAGCTCAGACGCAAGGCTTTGCTCCGACCGATGAGGCTTCCCGCATCGCCGACAATGCCGCCCACGCTCTGCGTCGCGCGGCAATCAACGCGCAGGATTTTCCGCACCATTTGTTGATACTGATCTTTGATGGCTCTGCCGTCCGTGACTGCCTGCAACACCTTTGTCAACAGAAACGACTTGCCAAACCCGCTCGGCGCGGTCAACAACAAGAACCTTTCACGTTTGTCTTGCACCGCGCCGCTCAACGCCGCCAAGACCGCTTTGGACTCAACCTCGCGGTCATAAACTTTCTCTTCCAAATTCAGCAGATTGAAAACCGCATGCGGTTGGTTGTCGTCGCCTGTAGTTCTGCCTCTCAGGAGTTCCAGCACTTCTCTCAGCATGAGCTTGAGCGTGCCGACATCCGAAACTATTTCGACCAGAGTTGTATTCTGAAATCGGTTGGTTAGCTCCTGATTTTTACCGAGAGCGACTTGAAAGTCATTGCACACCAGGCTGAACCAATCGGCTTGCATTTCGGCGTTAAATGATTCGGGCGGATCGCCCGCCGCGTCTCGCACTTCGGCAATCGCATCATCGGTCAGGTCAGCGCGAAAACTATCCGCCCGCTCGCGGCAAGAAGCGCCCATCGGGTTGATGAGCGTTTGATATTTCTCGCTTGGCTGTTCGGGAAGGAACGTGATGTTCTTGTTTAGTTCATCAATCTTTGCATTGAGGTGTTCCTCCGCTTTCTTCAGCCACTCGCTCTCGTCTTGCGCCATCACGCTCAAAGGGGCTGTGCCGAAAAGATTTCTTCCCGGCATCGCTAACGACGAAGACGGGCCGCCCAAACTCACTCTCCGGCGCGCGCAGATTTGCAACGTGGCTTTCAAGCAAGACCGCCGGAAAGCCCGCACGAGTTGACGATTCTCCTCCGGCGTGTTTTGACTGAATTTCTCTTTAATCTGCCCCACGGCATTGCAAAAATACTTATCGCTCTGCCCTCCCAACACGCCACCACCAACAGTTTCAAAAATTCCCCAGGCAAACGTGCCTGCAATCGTGAGGGCGCTTAGCGGAACCATTTTCTTTCTCCTCATTCCCAGGTTGATGAAACTTATCTACCGCCCGACGATTCTCCGCGACCCGGGAAAAGCACGACGACGCACGTCAGCTTGAACCGAAAAGCCGGAAGAAGCCAATCAAATTGTTAAAGGATTAATGAGCAGCGACACATCGGGTGATCGTGAGTCGCCGTAGTTGCCCTGTCAGGTGACAGGGTTCAGCCTTCTTTTGTCTGTAGTCGCGTCCAACGCAACTCATCTGACTTGCGTGGCTGTGGGTTACTGAGAATACGTTGGAGCAACTGCCACCTGTGAGGCTTCCGATTACCGCCAACTCATCATTCAAGTCACGGAATGCGGGTTGAAAGAGGATTACCTTTTCAATCCGCATTCAGCATTCCGAAATCAATAATTAAAGGGTGGCGATGTCGTCGAGTCCCTGTTGCTCTTCGAGGACGGATTGGCAGGCGGCGTCGTAGCGCGCGGTGGGGACGGCTTCGAGGCGTCGTTCGCTGATGGGTTGGTTGCACTGCTGGCAGACGCCGTAAGAGCCTTCGTCAATTCTGAGCAAGGCTTGATCGATGTCGGCCACCATCTGTGATTCGCGTTCGCCGAGCCTGAGTTGGAGTTCCTGATTGACATCTTGCAGCGACATATCAACGCTGTCTTTCACGCCGTCGTCGGCGATCATATCCAGCGCGGCCTGCTGGTTGCCGCGCACCTGTTCGGTGTGCTGGTGCAATTGCTGGGTGAGTATCTGGCGGAAATGTTCCAACTTGTCTGCATCCATGTAAATTCAAATCCCCTTCAGGTTTCGTGGTGACAAAGGTTCAACGCGATGCCAAAAAATTCATTGCCGTTTAGCCTGCGGATTATAGCCCACTCGCGAGCCGATGCGTAACGGCGCGGCGAAACTGTGAGTGGAGAAACTCGCAACGCGAAAGTGACGCATGCGCCATATCGGGAATCCTGATTGGGCGGGTACAACAAAGCGGCGACGCAAGAGCGTCACCGCTTTGACCTTTCGTCGGCAAGTGGAGTGATGAGCCTTTGTGACTTTGAACCTAAAAACGAAACTTCACGCCAGCCTGTACCAGGCGCGGGCTGCTCGGCAGGATGCCCCGCGCGCGGTCCACGATGTAGGTGCGGTCGAAGAGATTCTTGGCCGTCAGGAAGAAGGTCGTACGCCTGCGCTCGACATTGTAATTGACCGTCGCGTTCCACACCGCGTAGCCGGGGATGGGGCCGAGTTGACCATCGGCGCGCGGCGAAGTGCGGAAGTTGATGTCGTCTCCGAACTGCCTGCCAACGTAGACGCCTTCGAGCAGAGCGTCGATGCCGATGGGGTGCGAGTAACCGAGGTTGGCGTTGAGCAGATTTTCGGGCGCGTAAGGAAGTCGATTGCCGTCGATGCGGACATTCGAGAAACCGCCGATGCTGCTGAAGCGCGTGCCGGTGAATTCTGCGACGGGAAGATAAGTGTAGGCCACGCGCAGGTAGAAGTTGTGTGGGTTTTTGAAGAGCGTGCCGGAGTCGATGCGCCCGGTGAATTCCGCGCCCTGATGCAAGGTGGAGCCGCCGTTCGTGAGCGCGGAGCCGACGCCGCCCGCGAGGCTCGCCGGGACGATCTGATTTTCGTAGTCCATGCGAAACAGCGTGGCCTCGAATCTGATCCCCCGGTGCGGCGCGGCGCGCAGACCCACCTCGTAGTTCCAACTCAATTCGGGATCGAGTTCGATGGTCCCGCCCGTCGTGTTGTTGATGATGTCCTCAGTGCGCGGCGGTGCGAAACCGCGATGCGCGCCCGCGAAGACGGTGAACTGCGCGGTCGGTTGATACGAGACGCCGAGGCCGGGAATAACTTGAGTAAGATCGGTGCGCCCAAAGACGCCGCGCCCCGCATTGGCGAGACGATTGGTGCGCTGGTATTCGATATGCTCGATGCGGACGCCCGGCGTAATGGTGAATTTCTCGAAGAGAAAGCGGTTCTGCACAAAGCCGGAATAGGCTTGATTGCGGCGCTCGTTATCTTCGACGGTGACGCCGGAGCGAGAAGTCGGAAGATCGCCGTTCTGCTGTTGCCGATCCTGCGTTTCGTAATGAGCGCGCAGGCCGAAGTCGGTTTCGCTACGCACGCCGAAGAGTTTGTGTCTCATGTGCAGGCGCGGCTCGACGCCGATGAAGTAGTAGCTGCGCAGACGCCCTTCATTGCCGCAGGTGGTGTTGAGATCGGCGAAACTGCGGCAGTCGGGATCGACTCTCAGGCGGTTCGGACGCTGGCCGGAGTTGCTCGATTGCCGCCACCAATGGCGCTTGAAATGCGCGCCGTAAAAATTGGTCGTGAGCGTTGTCTTATCGTTGAAGACGAAGGCGTGCGTGGCCGACGCGCCGAAGCGGTCGCCGTTAAAGCGGTCGTTGAAGAAAGGGTTGCCGCGCGGGTCGGCGGCGAACTCGGCTTCGGTCA
This sequence comes from Pyrinomonadaceae bacterium, assembly GCA_051006195.1. GTDB lineage: Bacteria > Acidobacteriota > Blastocatellia > Pyrinomonadales > Pyrinomonadaceae > JAIVJZ01. The sequence continues at coordinate 7,129 of JBPCIP010000162.1, read as the reverse complement.
GCCCGGAATAAGAGACCTGCGAGCGTTCGCGATAGTAGTTGAACTTACCGGTGAGCGCCTGGCGCGGGCTGATGGCCGTGATCGATTTGAAGTTGAAGTCGGAGAGGCCGGAGCGGTGCTGCGCGCGCGCGCCTTCGCCTTGCTTGCGCGTGAAGTCGAAAAGCAGGCCGGTGTTGCCGAGCGTGCCGCCGTAGTTGATGTGGCCGTTGAAGTAGTCGCGGTTGCCGCCGACGAGCGTGACCGTGCCGGACGCTTTTTCGGAGGGCGTGCGTGTGATGTAGTTGACTACGCCGCCGATGGTCTGCGGACCGTATAAAATCTGTCCCGAACCTTTGAGCACTTCGATGCTTTCAAAACGGTCAATCGGCGGGTGATAGTAAGAGGCGTTGTCGCCGTAAGGCGCATAGGTGAACGGGATGCCGTCCTCCAGCAGCAGCACCTTCGTGGAGCGGGTCGGGTTCAAACCGCGGATGCCGATGTTCGGACGCAGCCCGAAGCCTTCCTCATCGCGCACGTTCACGCCGGACACTTTGCGCAGGGCTTCCGAAGAAGTGAAGGCGCGGCTATTTTCGAGCATCTCTTTGTCGATAATTTCAACCGAACCCGGAATCCGTTCGATTGTTTCGGGAATCCCCGCGATGCGGCTCGCCGTGACCACGACGGCCTCGGCCAGCGAAGCCGCCTGCAACGTGAGAGCGACATTGCTGCTTGCATCTGCGTTGACCATCAATTCCTGATCGACGAGCGAGAAGCCGCGACTCGTCGCGCGCACATGATAAGACCCGGCGCTCAGTTGCTCGAACCTGAATGCTCCTTCGGCGTCCGTCAGCGTCGTGCTCTCCCGGTTTGTGTTCGCCTGCCGTAGCGTCACCGTCGCCCCCCCGACAGCCGCGCCGAATTGATCGAGCACTTGACCTGACAGAGACACATTCTTCGATTGCGCCCCAATGGTCAAGGAGCACGCCAGAAGAGCGGACAGGACGACGATGCCGAACAGTGTGCGCGAAGCGAGACGTTGCGCTCCCGATTGTTTCATTGTGTTCCTCAATAGAAGTCAAGAATGAGAAAAGCCTGGTTGGTCGATAATGAAAGTCGTTTTCATTTTCAGGCGAGGTGAAATTAAACTCTAATTGACTTCCTGTCAAGTTAAAATTTTTTTCGGCGTTGACCTGTATTTGCATGGAGATTGAGTTGTGTAAGCGAAGCTGAAAAACTCTCGCTCAACTATCAAGGCGTGAGAATAACTTCGACCACACGACGGGAATCTCTCACATGACGAAGAGCGATTTGGCGTGATGCCGAAGCACAGCTAAGTGCGCTCTTCCTCGCAGAGAATTTGTGCGGCGAGCAGCGGGATCATCAATTCGTGATGGCCGGTGACAGAGTAACCGCGCCCCGCGCCGTCGCTCACAGGGCGGCGGACGACGTTGGTGAGCGGGCGATAGGATTGAATGAAATCGAAGTTAGCGGTGGTGAAATCGGTGAGCGGATGTTTGAGGTTGCGCACGAGTGTGACGGCCTTCAAGAAAACTTCCGGCAACACGACTGCCGAACCGATGTTCAAGTAGACCCCGCCCACGTTCATGCGCCTCACGAGTTCGGCAAGCAGTCGGAAATCCGTGTGCGATGTTTGGCCGAGGTTCGCGCCGCTCGTGTTCGGGTGAAAGTGTGCGATGTCCGCGCCGATGGCGACGTGCGCGGTGAAGGGCACACGCGCCTGATAGGTCGCGCAGAGCAGCGAGAGGTCGGCGTGCGGCGGACTCATGTTCGAGAGACTGCGTCCCATCGCTTCGCCCAGGCCGATACGGTCGCGCGCTCCCGCCTGCGCCGCTTCGTTTAACAATTTGCCGGTCTCTTCCGCCGCGCCGAATGCGCCCTCACCGAGCGTCGCGTCAACGTCTTCCGATGTTGAACCGACCAAGGCGATCTCCGTATCATGCACGAGCACCGAACCGTTCGCGGCGATGGCCGAGACATAACCGCACCGCATCAGATCGATAATCACGGGCGCGAGTCCGGTCTTGACGACGTGGCCGCCGATGCCCCAGATGATCGGCTTCCCCAGCTTACGCGCACGGCGCACCTGCGCGGCGATCTCTCTGAGGGAACGAACGGCGAGAATATTCGGGAGCGAGCGCAGGAACTCACGAAGCGGCGCGTCGGCTGCGATGGGCTGCGCGAAATCCGCCGTTGTGACCTTGCTCGGACGTGAGGCGAGCGGGTAGGTGTTGACCTGGTCCAGGTTGAGCGGGCGCATATCTTCATCGTAGATTGACACGGCTGCGAGTCGCTCCTCTCTCAGGCTTCGTCTTCATTGAAGAGCATTTGCTCGACCAGTTCGCACAGGATGTGCCCGATCAAATTGTGCGTCTCCTGGATGCGCTGCGTATCGGCGCTTCGCACGACGAGCGCGAGGTCACAAAGCGGCGCAATTGTTCCGCCGTCCCGACCGAGCAAGCCGAGCACCTGCAACTTCTGCGCCCGCGCCTGCTCGACGGCTGCGACGATATTCGGCGACGTTCCCGAAGTCGTGATCGCAACGAGCACATCATTGCGTGCGCCGAAGGCTTCCACCTGTCGCGCGAAGACCTTCTCAAACCCCGTGTCGTTGGCAATCGAAGTGAGGACGCCGCCATCGGTCGAGAGCGCGAGCGCGGGCAGAGCGCGCCGCTTTGCCCGTGAAAACTGATTCACAAACTCTCCCGCGATGTGCTGCGCATCCGTCGAAGACCCGCCATTGCCGCACAGCAAAACTTTCCCGCCCCCGCGAAAACTCTCCGCGATGAGGCGCGCGGCGCGCACCACCTCGCCCGCGTGTTCCGCGAAGTAACGTCGCTTGACTTCAATGCTATCGGCGACGATGGATGAGATATGGTCGATCATATTTTTAAGTGACGCTTGAACCGCCCCACGCGGTAATTGATGGCTGAGATTCTCCTGCCACGGTCATGACAATCATTAGGTCACTTCTTGAAAATTGAAAATCTTTATGAGGTCGGGCAGAAACTCGTTGACAACGTTGAAGACGGCATCATTGATTAAAGAAGTGCCGAAACGAGAGAAAGTGGCGTCTACGCCGATGCGGTCGCGACCGGGGGTACTCTGCTCCCAGAGATTGGAGATGGCACTGGCGGAGAGAGAGGCGGCGAGGCGGGAATAGTTGGGTTGGAGTTTGCCGTTGTCGCCCTTCGTGACGAAGACGCGGCTGGCGGCGTGGAATGCGCGGGCAGCGATGTTCTTCTGAGTCGAGCGATAGTAGCGCGGGTCCTGGCGGAAAAGACTCGCATAGACGCCGGAGGAGAGCAGCGTTCTGGTAGTGCGTGTGCCGAACTTGATGGCGAAACGAGAGAGGCCGTCGGCAACGCGGTCGCCCGTCTCCTTGTGCGACAGATCGTCTTCGGTGGCCTCGGTGATGGCCGCGCTCACTCCGGAAAAGAGGTACGCTCTGGGGCTGAAGAAAGCCGATTTGAACGCGCGCCGCATCTTCTGTCCCGGAGTCCGGGGCGTGCGCGCCGCGGCTGTTTGTGGGCTGCCGGAGGCGGCTGGATGCCGCGAGTTAGAGTCCATCGCGGATTCAGTCTCCGGCTTGAAATTTACCTCAACGCGGAGAGAGGAAACCGTGCCAAATTCGGCTTCGCGCGGAGAGATGAAACTCACCCGCGGGAGGGGAGAGAGCGACGTTTCATGCGCGCCGAGTTGCATGGTGGCCGAAGTGTTTGCGGCGAACGAAGGTCGGAGCGATTCATCTTCTGCTCGTATGTCTCCATTCGTAGTCTTAGCCTGCCCCGGCTGCTCCCTCAAACTTTCTTGTGAAAAGGCAGCGTGAACATTCAGTAAGAGGATGAAGAGCGAGAAGAAGAGTGCCGGTACGAACGCGCGGACGCGAAGGTTAGTCATCTGGGTTCTCCATACATTCGGATGCCAGCCGCACCGATCCATGATGAGATATGATGTTAAAAGTTGAATCCGAGCGACATGTCATCCGCTGACGGTGATACATTTCAAGCGATCTTTTTGCGTTCACGCGCAGCAGTTGCGACCTTCCCGTGACGCGGCAACTTGTGGCCGTTACCACTTTCCGCGTGGCCGTTGAGCAGAGGCTTGAGGGCTTGCCCGGTATGGGATTTCCTGACACGCGCGATTTCTTCGGGCGTGCCGCAGGCGACGACGCGCCCGCCGCCCGCGCCGCCTTCGGGTCCGAGGTCGATGACGAAGTCGGCGGACTTAATCACGTCGAGGTTGTGTTCGATGACGAGAACGGTGTTGCCTAAGCTGACGAGGCGTTGCAGCACGTCGAGCAGCTTATGCACGTCGGCGAAGTGGAGTCCCGTGGTCGGCTCGTCAAGAATGTAGATGGTGCGTCCCGTCGCGCGCTTGGATAATTCTTTGGCGAGCTTGATGCGCTGCGCTTCGCCGCCGGAGAGCGTCGTGGAAGACTGGCCGAGTTTGATGTAGCCGAGGCCGACATCCAAAAGCGTCTGAATTTTCTGTTTGATCTGCGGGATGTTTTCCAGAATCGGCAGCGCCTCTTCGACGGTTGTATCGAGCAGCTCCGCGATGGATTTGCCTTTGTACTTCACCGAGAGCGTTTCGCGGTTGTAACGCGCGCCGCGACACACGTCGCAGAGCACGTACACGTCGGGCAGGAAGTTCATTTCGATGCGCTTCAGCCCGTCGCCCTCGCAGGCTTCGCACCGCCCGCCTTTGACGTTAAAGGAGAAGCGTCCGGGCTTGTAGCCGCGCTCGCGCGATTCGGGAAGCATCGCGTAGAGTTCGCGCAGAGGGGTGAAGAGTCCGGTGTAGGTCGCCGGATTTGAACGCGGCGTGCGGCCAATCGGCGACTGGTCGATCTCAATGACCTTATCGACGTTATTCAGTCCTTCAATCGACTCATACGCGCCCGGTTCGTTGAGCGAGCCGTAGAGGTGACGCGCGAGGGCGCGGTAGAGAATGTCGTCGATGAGCGTGGACTTGCCCGAGCCGGAGACGCCTGTGACGACCGTGAGCAGGCCGAGGGGAAACGTTACGTCGATGTCTTTCAAATTGTGTTCCCGCGCGCCGCGCACGATGACGCACTGGCCGTTGGCGGCGCGTCGCTGCTCCGGCAACTCGATTCTGTGCGCGCCGGAGATATAAAGACCTGTCATCGAGTTCGGATTGCAGGCGACTTCTGCGGGCGTCCCCACCGCGACGATCTCGCCGCCATGCACGCCCGCCGCCGGGCCGATGTCAACCACGTAATCGGCGCGGCGAATCGTCTCCTCGTCGTGTTCGACGACGAGCACCGTATTGCCCAGATCGCGCAGGGCGCACAGCGTCTCGATCAACTTCTGATTGTCGCGCGGATGCAGTCCGATGGATGGTTCGTCCAAGACGTAGAGCACGCCGCGCAGTTGCGATCCGATCTGCGTGGCAAGGCGAATGCGTTGACCTTCGCCGCCGGAGAGCGTGGCCGACGGGCGGTCGAGCGTGATATAGCCGAGGCCGACCGATTCGAGGAAGCGCATGCGGTTGCGTATCTCGCGCAAAACGAGTCCGGCGATCTGCTGCTCGCGTTCGTTCAAAGTTAGTTTGTCGAAAACGGCGACGGCTTCTTCAATCGGGATCGCGGTGTACTGTGCGATGCCCAAGCCGCCGACGCGCACGGCGAGCGATTCCGGTTGCAGGCGTTGACCACGACAATCCGGGCATTCGACCGGCGACACCAACTCTTCCAAAGCCTCGCGTACCTTCTCCGACGGCGCATCGTTCATCCGCTCGCGCAAATGGCGAATCGCGCCTTTCCAGTCGCTTTGATACGTGTATTGACCTTGCCGGAAAGTGATCTGGCCTTCGACGCCGTGAAAGAAAGCATCGCGCGCCGGTTTCGGCAGCGCCGAGAAGGGGACAGCGGGACTCGCGCCGAAATGTTCGACGACGGCGACGAGCGCGCTTTTCAAATAGGCCGAGCCTTGCTTGTCAGCCGCGCCGAGAAAAAGTTGTTTGTCGGCGCGCTCATGCGACTCGACGATCAATTTCGCCGGATCGACTTCGAGCATCGTGCCGAGTCCGTGACAACGCTTGCACGCGCCGTAAGCCGAATTGAAAGAAAACGAGCGCGGTTCGAGCGGCGGCACGTTGATGCCGCAGTTCACGCAGGCCATCCGCTCCGAGTACAACTTCTCTTCGCCGTCAACGACCGAGACGAGCACCGCCCCGTTCGTCAGCTTCAACGCCGTGCGAACGGATTCCGTGAGACGCTCGCCGATGCCCGGTTTGATCAGGAGACGATCAACGACGGCTTCGATGGTATGATTGCGCCGCTTGTCGAGTTTGATCTCTTCGTCGAGCGAGAGGAGTTCGCCGTCCACGCGGGCGCGCAGGAAGCCATCCTTCGCCAGTTTCTCAAGGTCCTTTTTGAACTCGCCTTTGCGCCCGCGCACGATGGGCGCGAGGATCATCACGCGCTCTCCTTCGGGCAGCGCGTGGACGCTGTGGACGATCTGTTCGACGCTCTGGCGCGTAATGGCCGCGCCGCAAATCTGGCAGTGCGGCAGGCCGATGGAAGAGAACAGCAGGCGCAGGTAGTCGTAAACTTCCGTTACCGTGCCGACGGTGGAGCGCGGGCTGCGCGAGACGGTCTTCTGTTCGATGGAGATGGCGGGCGAGAGTCCGTCAACCGAATCAACGTCGGGGCGTTCGAGTTGATCGAGAAACTGTCGCGCATAGGCCGAGAGCGATTCGACGTAGCGGCGTTGGCCTTCGGCGTAGATCGTGTCGAAGGCGAGCGAGGATTTGCCGGAGCCGGAGAGACCCGTGATGACCGTCAGGCGGTCGCGCGGAATTTCGACGTTGATATTTTTGAGGTTGTGCTGGCGCGCTCCGCGCACCGTGATACGGTCAATTGCCATTGCTTAAAACTTACTTGCGCAGTTACAGACGTAAATCTTCGGGAGCGCGGAAACAGCCATTTTACGCGAGCGCACGCCGCAGCACAAGCAATGCCGCCTCGGAAGCAGCAGATTGGGTGTAATTAAAAGTGGGACTCAGCGTTGAACTCTCAAGCATTGGCTTGACGAAGCTGAGTCCAATATGATTTCCATTCCTGATTTGCTCTCGTGACGCGCAGAGCCAACATCTTCTCGGCGTT
>JBPCIP010000161.1:0-20647 GCA_051006195.1 Pyrinomonadaceae bacterium | reverse complement strand
CTACGTTCGGAGCCGCGTGCTCGAACGCCGGTAACACCAACTCCAACGCGCCAGCGACAGCCACGACCAACGCCGCCGCACCGGCGACAAACAACGCGCCGGCGACGAACAATACTGGCAGCGGCAGCAACACTGCGAACACGGCGCATTCGTCCGGCACAACGGGCGACGATGTGCCCGCGATAGTTCGCGCCGCGCTTCCCGATGCGACTTCATTCACCAAACAGCACAAGGATGTGTCTGTCTCACAAATCGCAACCATCGAGCGCGATACGAAAACCAAAGTTAAAGACACGGATCACCATTCGTATCTCGGTTTCTCGACGAGCGGCGGCGGCGCACGCAAGCAGACGGGAGCCGCGACGGTGGTGGAAGCGAACGGTAAACAGATGGTCATCGTTTACGAGAGCCGGAATGGTGTGCCTTACATCAAAGAGGTGCGCGCTGAAGGAGTGCCGCAAGCGTTCCTCGACCAGTTCAAAGGCAAAGGACACGACAATAAATTCCTCATCGGTCAGGACCTGAAAGCTCACGGCGCGGACGAGCAGACGGCGAGCGCCGCCGCCGACGCGATCCGCCAGGACGCGGTGATCATGCAGACGCTCTACGGCAGCGCACACAGTCATTGATATGCAATTGTTTCAGTCGATGTTAAGTAGATTGTTGCAACAGTTGACGAAGAAAAGGGGTGGGCTGCCGGCGTCTCCCCGCACTCGTCTCGCGTGGGCATGGGCGGGGATCATCCTCCTCTCGCTCCTCGTCGTATCTCCCGCGTTTCTTCCGGCGAGCGCGAACGGGGGAGACGACCATAGTCACGGCGGTGAAAAGGGAGCCGCGACGAAGTCCGCCGCCACTTCGATTGCTTCAGTGCGGACGGCGGAACGCAACTTGCAATCTCCCGCCGGGCAATTCAACGTGCGCCTGCGGCAATCGCCCGCCGATCCGCGTGCGGGCGAGGAAGTGCAATTCGAGATCGCCGTCGAGGAGCAGGTAGAAGGCGGCTTCGGCGGCGGCGGACTTCAACCCGTCGAAGCCGCGAAGGTGACGGCGCGCGTCACGAAGGCGAACGGCGAGGCGGTCGAGACGAAACTCGAAGCGCACGGCGAAGGTCAGCCGAACGTGTACGGCGTTCACTACGCCTTCGGCGACTCCGGCGAGTACAAATTTATCTTTGACGTGCGGACACCGGACAACCGCGAGTTCGCGGTTGATTTCCCGGTCTCGATTGTCAGTGCGCCCGTCAACCCTGCGTTCTGGCTCGGTGTCGGCGCGCTCGCGCTCGTCTCGGCGGGCGCGGTCTACGGCTCCAGCCGCTCGGGGAGCCGCGTCGGTCTGAGCGGCAGAGAAGCGGCGCGCAGGACCTTGCCAATCGCATCGGGCGCGCTCGTCTTCTTCATCTTCGGCATCGTCGCGCTCTTGTACCTTTCGCCGCCGCGCGAGCGGCGCGAAATCGCCGCGATGCCCGTCCGTACTGAAATTGCCGCCACGACTTCTGCCACTGGCGACCCGGCTCTCGGCGGATCGGGAGCCGTCATCACGATTCCGAAAGAATCTCAATTGCTCTTTAAGATACTCACTGCCCCGGTTGAAGAACGACAAATCATCAGCGGCCTGAAGACGACGGGCGCGGTGCGTGCCAAGCCCGATGCGCGGGCGGTGATTTCGCCGCCCGTCTCGGGTCGCGTCACATTCAAAGGGAACGTCCAGATCGGTGCGGTAGTCGCGCGCGGGCAGAGCATCGGTACAATCGAGCAAATTCTGGGCGCACCGGAGCAGGCCGGACTGGAAGCGCAGCGCATCCAGCTTCGCACCGCGGCGCTCGAACAGCAGTCGCGCTCCACCGAGCAGCAGTCGCTCGCGCAGCAGGCGGTCACGCGACTTAATCAAGCGAGGCGTGAATTGCAGCGCGCGACAAACCTCCTGGCGGTCGGTGCAGCACCGCAGCGGCGCGTCGAGGAAGCGCAAACGGCGGTGAAACTCGCCGAGCAGGAAGTCGCTTCGGCACAAGCGCAGGCGCGCATCGCCGGGCAGCAGGCAAGCTTATCGCGCGAGTCGGTGGCGCGGGTTGACCCAGTGCGCTCTTTCCCGCTCGTCTCGCCCGTGACGGGTATCATCGCCGATCTGCGCGCGACGACAGGTCAGCAGGTTGAGGCAGGCGCGGAACTGTTGAACGTCGTCAACCTGACGAGTGTGCTTTTGGAAGCACAGGTGTTCGAGCGCGATCTGGCGGCGGTGCGCGATTCCGGGCGCGCGTCCTACACGGCTCCGGCACTGAACGGCGAGGTGTACCGCATCGGCGCAGGCGGAGACGGGCGGCTCGTCTCCATCGGCCAATCGGTTAATTCGCAGACGCGCACTGTCCCCGTCATCTTTGAAGTGCCCAATCCGCTCAACCGTCTCCGCGAAGGCATGTTCGTTGAAATCACGCTCGATACGAGCCGGGGCGCTCGCGTGCTGGCCGTGCCGAAAGCATCCGTGATCACCGAGCAGGGGCGCACCTTCGTGTTCGTCTTTACAGGCGGCGAAATTTACGAACGGCGCGTCATCGTGCTCGGCGCGGAAGGACAGGAATATTACGAGGTGAGGTCCGGCGTGCAACCGGGTGAGCGCGTCGTTACGGAAGGCATCTACCAAATCCGCTCCACGCAGCCCGGAGCATAATGAGAATATGGTGAAAATATGAATACAGGAAATAACATGAAAATCATGACTACAAAATCCATCTTCGTAACGAGACTGTCTCTTGCGCTCGCGGCGTTCACGTTTCTTGCCGCCGCCAACGGGTGCAGTACAACCGGAAGTTCGAGCGCCAATAGCAACCACAATGCACGCGCCGACGGCGAGACAAACGTCGGCGGCGTGCGCCCGGTCGAAGCGTCTGATTCCACTGCCGGTCCGACGTTCACAACGGAATTCCGCACCGAGCCTGCCGATGTAAAGTCGGGCGAAGCGGCGGCGCTGCTCTTCACCGTCAAAGACGCGCAGGGCAAGCCCGTGCGCGATCTTCAGGTGGTGCATGAAAAGCCGATGCACCTGCTCCTCGTGTCGAACGACTTGAGCGAGTTTCACCATCTTCACCCGGAGCCGCGAGCCGACGGCGCATACCGTGTCGAACACACATTCGCGCACGGCGGAGCGTACAAACTTTTCGCGGACTTCACGCCGCCCGGCGCGGCGCAGGTTGTCGAGCGTCAGAACCTGATGGTCGCCGGCAATTCGCGTTCAGCCGTGGAACTTGTCGCAGACAAGCAGACGACAAAGACGGTGGAAAACTTGCAAGTGACGATGCAGCCCGATAAACCGTTGCGCGCGGGCGAAGAAGTGATGCTCGATTTCGCCGTGGCGGACGAGCGAACGAAGCAGCCCGTCACGGACTTGCAACCTTACCTCGGCGCGCTCGCGCACTTCGTCATCATCAGCGCAGATGGGGCAGACTTTTTGCACGCTCACCCGATGGAGAAGACCGAGACAATCTCCGGCAGCCACGAAGGCGGCGGCGGCGATCACAATACGACGCCGCACGCGCATGGCGAGGGAGTGGCGGCAAACGACAAGCACACGCCGAAAGCGACCACGTCGGAAGTTTCCGCACACACGAGTTTCCCGCGTCCCGGCCTCTATAAAGTGTGGGCGCAGTTCCAACGCGGCGGGCGCGTCAGCACAGTGCCGTTCGTCGTGCGCGTCGCAGCAGAGGCAACGGAGAGTGAGAAGGGGGTGAGCGTCGCAGAAGGAAATGCTTCTCAATCAGTCTCCGCCGATGCGATCAAGGTGACGGTCAGCGAGAAAGGTTACGAGCCGTCGCGAATCGAGGTGAAGAAAGGGCAGCCCGTCAAGCTCGCGTTCTATCGCAAGGACGCAAATAATTGCGGCGGCGAAGTCGTGTTCCCGGCCACGAAAATGCGGCGCAAGCTGCCGGTCGGTAAAACGACCGTCGTCGAACTGACGCCGCAGAATTCGGGCGAACTCGCCTTCACCTGCGGTATGGGAATGATGCGCGGCGCGCTCGTCGTCGTCGCGAATTGAACGGGTGAATCTCACCGGAAAGATAAGGAGACCTGAACCCATGAAGGCAAATTTGGTGACGCGCTCGAATTTCCTCGCGCCGCTTGTGCTTGCGCTCTTGGTCCTGACGGGCGCGGCGTGCAGCACCGCGCCGGAGAAGACAACGAACGCCAACGCCGCAGGAAGCACCGGCGCGAATGCGCCCGCCGCCTCACCCGCGACCACGGCGAACCACAACGCCGGCGATATGAACGACACGAGCGGTATGGACCACTCGATGATGCGGAGTTCGCCGAACGCCGCGAGCCAGCCCTACGACTTGCAGTTTATCGACACGATGGTGGCGCATCATCAAGGAGCGGTTGAGATGGCGAGTGCGGCAGAGACGAAAGCGCGGCACGCCGAGTTGAAAGAGTTCGCGCGCAAAATTGTCAACGATCAGGAGCGGGAGATCGCCGAGATGCGCCGCTTGCGCAGGCAATGGTACGCGGGCACACCGCTGGCGTTGAACATGGAGATGCCCGGCATGATGGATTCGATGGGCGGGATGGACATGAACCGGATGAACGCGGCTACGGGGAACGACTTCGATTTGATGTTCATCGATATGATGACGCCGCACCACACGGGCGCGGTCGTGATGTCGAGAGAAGCGTTGACGAAAGCCGAGCACCCGGAAATCAAACAACTCGCGCAACAAATCATCACCGCGCAGGAGCGCGAGATCGCGCAAATGCAGAAATGGAAAGAAGCGTGGCGGTAATAAGAACGTAAGCGGTAAGCAGTGGGCAGTCAACACCACTAACGCACTTCCTACTCTTCACTGCTTACTGCTCACTTTATATGTTGAACGGAATCATCAAATGGTCGCTGCACAATCGGTTGCTCGTCGTGGCGATCTCGGCGCTGTTGCTCGTGTGGGGAATTTACGTTGCGCTCAACCTTCCGATTGACGTGTTCCCCGACCTCAACAAACCGACGGTCACAATTCTGACTGAAGCCGAAGGACTCGCGCCCGAAGAAGTCGAAACGCTGGTCACATTCCCGATTGAAACATTGATGAACGGTGCGCCGGGCGTCGAGCGCGTGCGTTCGCAATCGGGCATCGGGCTGTCAATCGTCTATGTCGAGTTCGAGTGGGGCACGGACATTTACCGCAACCGCCAACTCGTCTCGGAGCGGTTGGTGCAGGCGCGCGGGGCGTTGCCCGCAGGCATCCAGCCTTCAATGGGGCCGATCTCGTCGATCATGGGCGAAATCATGCTCGTCTCCGTCACTTCAAAGACAGTTGACCCGCTCGAACTGCGCACGCTCGCCGATTTTACGATTCGCCCGCGTCTGCTGACCGTGCCGGGCGTCGCGCAGGTCATCAACATCGGCGGCGGCGTCAAGCAGTATCAGGTGCTCGTCTCGCCCGACCGCCTCACGCAATTCGGCATCACGATAGAAGAGGTCACGAGCGCGCTGGAGAAGGCGAACATCAACACGACGGGCGGCTTCGTCGATGCGCAATCGCAGGAGTATCTCGTCCGTAATCTCGCGCGCTTCTACACGCTCGACGAACTGAGGGAAACCGTCGTCGCCTACCGCAACAGCACCGCCATCAAACTCGGCGATGTGGCCGACGTACAATTCGGCGCACGCATCAAACGCGGCGATGCCGGAGCGAACGCTCAACCGGCGGTCATCATGTCGGTCCAGAAACAACCGGGGACGGACACAGTAAAGATCACCGAAAACATCGAGCGCGCCCTCAGCGAGATGCAGGCCACTTTGCCTGCGGATGTGGAGATCAACTCGAACCTTTTCCGCCAGGCCAACTTCATCAACGCTGCCATCGAGAATGTCATCGAAGCGTTGCAGGAAAGCTCGATCCTGCTCATCGTCGTCCTCTTTCTCTTTCTCCTGAACTTCCGCACGACCGTGATCACGCTGACCGCGATCCCGCTTTCCTTCGTGGTTGCGTTTTTAGTGTTCCGTGCTTTCGGCATCTCGATCAACACGATGACGCTCGGCGGTCTGGCGGTCGGCATCGGCGAACTCGTTGATGATTCCATCGTTGACATCGAAAACATCTTCCGCCGCCTGCGCGAAAACCGGCAATTGCCCGACCCGTTACCCGCGCTCGAAGTCATCTACAACGCATCGCTGGAGGTTCGCTCAAGCATTGTCTACGCGACTGTGATCGTCGCGCTCGTCTTCGTGCCGCTCTTCGCGCTCGAAGGCATCGAAGGGCGTTTTCTCGCGCCGCTCGGTCTCGCCTACATCACGTCGCTCATCGCTTCGCTCGTCGTCTCCCTGACGGTGACTCCCGTGCTCGCGTCTTACCTGCTGCCGAACATGCGCGCCATGAAAGAGGGCGCGGAGAGTTTTCTCGTGCGCCTTTTGAAACGTTGGGATGAACGCTTGCTGCGGCGCACACTTAGACATCCGATGCTCATCATCGGCGGGTCGGCCCTGTTGTTCCTCGTTGCCATCGCCTTCCTGCCGTTCGTCGGCACGTCGTTTCTGCCGGAGTTCAACGAAGGAACTCTGACCGTCAACCTGCTCGCCCAACCGGGCACGAGCCTCACCGAATCGACCCGCACGGGGCAGATCGCGGAACGTCTGATTCTCGAAGTCCCGGAAGTCGTCTCGACCGGCAGACGCACCGGCAGAGCCGAAATGGACGAACACGCCGAAGGCGTGCATTACACCGAGATCGACGTTGACCTGAAAAAGTCGGGCCGCGAGCGCGCGGAAATCCTCCACGACATACGCGCTCAACTTGCCATCATTCCCGGCGTCTCGACGAGCGTCGGCCAACCCATCTCGCACCGCATCGACCATCTGCAATCCGGCGTGCGCGCACAGATCGCCGTCAAACTTTTCGGCGACGATCTGGGCGTGCTGCGCGCGAAGGCGGAAGAGATTCGCAACGTGATCACGACGGTCGCGGGCGCAGCTGACGTGTCGATAGAGCGGCAGGTTTTAATTCCGCAGGTGCGCTTCAACGTCAACCGCGCGGCGGCGGCGCAGTACGGCTTGCAGCCCGGAGAAGTCGCGGAGACGCTGGAGACCGCCTTGAACGGCAGGACCGTCTCCGAAGCGATAGAAGGGCAGCGCCGCTTCGATGTGGTCGTCAGATACGACGACGCTTCGCGCGGCAACCTCGATGCTCTGCGCAGAGTCACGGTGGATACCCCGCAAGGCACACAGATACCCGTTGCGGCGGTCGCGGACATCGAACTCCTACCCGGGCCGAACCAGGTTTTACGCGAGAATTCACAGCGGCGCATCGTCGTCTCGGCGAACACGGAAGGGCGCGATCTGGGCAGCGTCGCGCAGGAGATCGAAGGGCGCATCCGCGCGCAGGTCCAACTACCGGAAGGCTATTTCATCGAGTATGGCGGTCAATATCAGGCGCAGCAGAGCGCGACGCGCCGGTTAGCCATTCTCTCGCTGTTCTCGCTCGTCGCCATCTTCTTCCTGTTGATCAAGGCGCTGGGCGATTGGCGCTCGGCGTTGCAAGTGATGGTCAACATCCCGCTCGCCATGATCGGCGCGATCATCGCGCTGCTCATCACCGGGGGCGTTTTTTCGATTGCCACGCTCGTCGGCTTCATCTCGCTCGTCGGCATCACTTCGCGCAACGGCATCATGATGATTTCTCACTACATTCACCTCATGCGCGAAGAGGGCGAGGAGTTTACCGAAGCCATGATCGTTCGCGGCTCGCTCGAACGACTCGTTCCCGTGTTGATGACGGCGCTCATCGCCGGATTTTCGCTCATCCCGCTCGTGCTCGCGGGCGGCGAGCCGGGCAAAGAAATACTGCACCCGCTCGCCATCGTCGTGCTCGGCGGCATTCTGACCTCGACCCTGCTCGACCAATTGGTGACGCCCGCACTCTTCTACAAATTCGGCAAGCCAATCGCCGACCGCATCATCCGCGAACGCGAAGCGCACAAGAAGCCGGGTCAAGGAGACGAGTTCGGCCAAGATCGCACCCCCGAAAAGGATGTGCCGCCGTTTGATGAAACCTTGTCGCAGCCGGCCACGGGCGACTAAAAGTATGGTTCGATGCGGCCAGACAAGGAAAGATATGATCCGACTCTGGTGACCGGCGTCGCCGATAACGCCGCCGTTCTATAACACTTGAATGCGCCGTATAACTTTCGCTTGACTCTATGCACGACTACAGAGTTTATGCTCTCACTACAGTTTGGATGGCGATGTGAGAGAGAAAGGAGTTGTCGTTTTGATCACAACGGAAACAACAGTTAAAGACCCCGTGTGCGGCATGAACATTAACCCCGCAGCGGCGGCGGGGCGCAGCGAACGCGAAGGCCGAACTTACTATTTTTGTTCAATCGCGTGCAAAGAAAAATTTGACGCAGACCCGGTACGCTTCGCAAATTCCATCGCGGTTGAGCGAGACGCGCCGTCGCAAGTCATCGAGAGCGCACCATTAAACGCCAACCGCCGCACGCACACGACTGTGGAGGGAACGGGCGAGCGCGTCGATTTGCCGATTACAGGGATGACGTGCGCGGCCTGCGCCCGCCGCATCGAGCGCAAGCTCTCAAAGGCTCCGGGCGTCAGAAGCGCAGGGGTCAATTTCGCCACCTCGCGCGCGACCGTCGAATATGACCGACGGGCCACAGGCATCGGCGCGCTGGTCGAGACGGTGAAGGACGTGGGCTACGGCACGGCGGGGATGGCGCGTGCGGATTTCATCGTCGATGATTCGGCGCGTCCTTCGGGTTCGAGTCAGCCGTTGGAGAAGTTTTTGAATGCCGAGCGCGGGGTCGTGAACGCTTCGTTCAATCTGGGAATGATGGAGGTGCGCGTCGAATATCTGCCGGGCGCGACGGACGCAGAAGCGCTCCGCCGCGCCATCGAGGAGTTCGGCTATCGCGTGCGCGAAGTGCCGGGGGGCGCGGGAGACGCCGTGGCGGCGGAGGACTCCGTTGCCGAGGCGCATCGGGCCGAATACCAAGACCTCAAACGTAAGTTCATCATCGCGGCGGCGCTTTCCCTGCCCGTGCTCGCTATCGCCATGTCGCACGGCTCGCTGGACATCTTCAATTTCTCCGGGGTCAATTGGCTCCAACTCGCGCTCGCCACTCCGGTCGTCTTCTACTGCGGCGCGCAGTTCTATCGCGGCGCGTGGGCGGCGTTCCGACACCGTGCGGCGGACATGAACACGCTCATCGCAGTGGGCACGGGCGCAGCCTACATTTACTCGATTGGGGCGACCATCGCGCCAGACTTCTTTGCCGGAGCGACGGCGGCGCGCGACCCGATGGCAGGCATGGCGGGGATGGCGGAGGCATTGACGGTGCCCGTCTATTTCGAGGCGGCGAGCGTGATCATCGCGCTGATTTTGCTCGGCAGGCTGCTTGAGTCGCGCGCGAAGGGGCAGACGAGCGATGCCATTCGTCGCTTGATGGGGATGCAGGCCAGAACAGCGCGCGTGATGCGCGACGGGCAGGAGATGGACCTCGCCGTTGAAGAAGTCGTCGTCGGCGACATCGTCATCCTCCGTCCGGGCGAAAAGATTCCGGTGGACGGTGAAGTGACGGACGGCGCGTCGGCCATCGACGAATCCATGCTGACCGGCGAGAGTGTGCCCGTCGAGAAGAAAGCCGGGGATGAAGTCTTCGGCGCGACGATCAACAAGACTGGTTCGTTCAGATTCAAAGCGACGAAGGTCGGCAAAGACACTGCGCTGCAACAGATCGTCAAACTCGTGCAGGAAGCGCAAGGCTCGAAAGCCCCGATTGCGCGTCTGGCCGATGTCCTGAGCGGCATCTTCACGCCCATCGTCATCTGCATCGCGATAGCGACGTTCGTCGTCTGGTTCGTCGCTGCGCCGGTCGAGACGCGCTTCACTTTCGCGCTCGTCAATTTCGTCGCCGTACTGATCATCGCGTGCCCTTGTGCGCTGGGACTTGCCACACCCACGGCGATCATGGTGGGGACGGGGCGCGGCGCGGAGTCGGGCGTCCTCGTCAAAGGCGGAGAAGCGCTGGAGACGGCGCACAAACTCGATACCATCGTGCTCGACAAGACCGGGACCATCACGAAAGGCCAGCCCGCATTAACCGAAGTCATCGTTGCGACCGGCGGAGGCGAGGCGATCAGCGAATCCGAGTTGCTCCGACTCGTTGCTTCCGCTGAGAAGGTGAGCGAGCACCCGTTGGGCAAGGCGATTGTACGCGGGGCGGAAAAGCGCGGGCTGCAACTCGCCGAAGCCGCAAACTTCTCGGCCATCGCCGGATACGGCATCGAAGCCGATGTTGCCACTCGCCGCTTGCTCGTCGGCAACCTCAAGTTGATGCATGAACGCAACATCGCGCTCGGCAAATTCGAGGAGCAAGCGACACGGCTGGCAGCCGAAGGCAAAACGCCGATGTATGCGGCGGTTGACGGGCGCTTCGCCGGACTGCTGGCGGTCGCCGACGAAATCAAGCCGGAGTCGATAGACGCCATCCGACAAATGCGGCAACTGAATCTGGAAGTCGCCATGATGACGGGCGACAACGAGCGCACGGCGAAAGCAATCGCGGCTGAGGTCGGGATCACGCGCGTGCTGGCAGACGTGCTGCCGGAGGGGAAAGCCGGAGAGATCAAGCGTCTGCAAGCGGAAAAGAGAACCGTCGCCATGGTCGGCGACGGCATCAACGACGCGCCCGCACTGGCACAAGCCGATGTCGGCATCGCTATCGGGACGGGCACGGACGTGGCGATAGAAGCCTCGGACATCACGCTCATTCGCGGCGACCTGCGCGGCGTGGTGACGGCCATCAAGTTATCGCGCGCCACTCTGCGCACGATCAAGCAGAATCTTTTCTGGGCCTTCATCTACAACGTGATCGGAATACCCATCGCCGCCGGGTTGCTCTATCCGTTGACGGGATGGTTGCTCTCGCCCATCATCGCGAGCGCGGCGATGTCTTTTTCGAGCGTCTCGGTCGTCGTCAACAGTTTACGTTTGCGCCGTTTCCGCGCAGGCGAGTCGGAGGTGCGAAAGGAGTTTTGACTATGGACACGACGGAAATCGCGGTGGTCATCGGCGGCATCGCCGCCATCGGGTTTGTGCTCTGGTACTTCTTCGGCGAGCGCGAGAGAGTAGCCGCAGCGGTGACGCAGAGCGGCGTCCAGGAAATCAAAGTCACGGTGAAAGGCGGCTACTCGCCCGATACCATCGTCGTCACACAAGGCGTGCCCGTGCGTCTCGATTTTTACCGCGACGAGACCGCCGCATGCAGCGAGCAGATCGTCTTCGGCGACTTCCGTATCGCGCGCGATTTGCCCGCCTTCAAGACGACGCCAATCGAATTCACGCCCGACAAAGCAGGGGAGTACACCTTCACCTGCGGCATGAACATGATGCGCGGCAAATTGATCGTCGAAGCGGAAAGGTAAGCGTGATGCTCACTGGAAACTGTTTACGACGCGCTGCTTCGTGCGCCGCGATAATGTTTGCGGCAGCAGCTCAGACCTCGGCGCACGAGAAATGGTTCCACGAAACAAAAGGCTACCCGTTGCGCTGGGATTTGTTCTTTCGCCCTCTGCCGCTCGCGTTCGCCGCTTCGGTGTTGCTGGCAACGCTCGTCGGTTGGTTCATTCGGCGCAAGCGGCGCGGGCGCGGCTTCGTGCCCGGACCGGAAGATTTCGGCACGACCGCCGAGCGCCGTTCCGCCCTCTACGGTTTAGTGCCGGCGATTCTCGCCGTCCATGTCGCCGTGCCGCTCTTGGTGGGCGGCGTCGTCGGCAACCTTTTTGCACCGAACAATCGACTGCCCGGCGTTTGGATGTACTTGCTTGGACTCGCGCTGACGGGCATCGCGCTCTCGTTCTTCTACGGCGGTCTGACGCGCCTCGCCTCAATCGCGCTCGCCGGGTTGTGGGTCGCGGGCATCTTTCTCATCGGTTTCGAGCCGATGCTTGAGAACACGATGTATCTGGGCTTCGCGGCTTTCTTCTTTCTCGCCGGGCGCGGACCCGTCTCGATTGACCGCCTGCTGCTGCCGCGCCTTGAGCCGTCACCCCGTTTGATGAAACTCGCCATTCCCGCGCTGCAAGCCGGTATGGGTTTGAGCCTCATCTGCGTCGCGTTCACCGAAAAGTTTGCCAACCTTCCGCTGGCTGCCGCTTTCCTTGAGCGCTATCCGCTCAACTTTACGGCGGCTCTCGGCATCCCGATGTCGAACGAGTTGTTCATCCTGTGCGCCGGAAGCGTCGAACTGCTCATCGGTTTGTGGATTCTCTTCGGCATCTTTCCGCGCGAGATAATTCTCATTGCGTGGATTCCCATTAATCTGACGGTGTCGATCTTCAACTGGACGGAACTGATCGGGCATCTGCCGATTTACGGAACGCTGGCGGTGCTTTTGATCTGGAGTCCGGGGAGCGACAACCTCGCTTTGTGGCTGCATGGCCTGCGCGATGGACCATTGGCGATTCTCAATTCG
Organism: Pyrinomonadaceae bacterium; assembly: GCA_051006195.1. GTDB lineage: Bacteria > Acidobacteriota > Blastocatellia > Pyrinomonadales > Pyrinomonadaceae > JAIVJZ01. The sequence goes on along the minus strand of JBPCIP010000161.1, from coordinate 8,183 downwards.
TAGGCGGCGAACGTGCTGCCGGTGACGGAGAGCGAGGCAGCGCGTCCGTCGCCCAGACCTGCCTTGAGTATTGAGTGAGCTTTCAATCGAGCGAAGGGTGAAAGCAGGTGAGTTATAATGTCAGGGCGCTGTCCGCAAAGGCGCGAGCGCCCTCTGATTCGAGAAGAAAGTTGCAACGCACGATGCTCAGACGTTACAAAGAAATCGTCTACGGATTGCTGCTCGGTCTGGCGATGTGGGTTGTCGATGCCGCGATGCACGCGCAACTCGGTATTGACGTTCACTCTTCCGGTAGCTTTGCGGACGAGTTGGTGCGCCCCGGCGCGACGCAACTCTTCTTTCGCAGCGTCTTTCTCATCATCGGCGTCGCCTTTGGCTGGGCGCTGTGGCGTTCCAACTGGCGCGAGCGCGAACTTCGTGCGCTCGAAGATGCCGTCGTCGCCTTTCACCGTCAACTCGATTCTCCGGCGATGCGGATCGTCAGCCATATCCGCATGCTGCAAGGCCGACCCGGTGTCGCACGCGACGAGGTGGCGTCGAGCGTTGCCGAATCGATCAGCGATGACGCGCATCTCATCGACGAGTTGGCGCGACAGTACCTGCATTTCAGCGAGCAGGTCTTGCAGGGGCGCACCGTCGAAGCCGTCGCAACCTTACGCGCCGTTGAGGCGTGGGCGAATACGCAACGCGGGGCTGCGGCGACGAAGGAAGTAACCCCGGATTCCACATTGTGAGTCGTCCATGAAGACAGACAGGGCGAATCCTGATAAATCTGGAAACCGCGCCGCCACAGCGCCCCTCATCCTCGTCGCCGATGACGACGATAGTCTGCGGCGGGTGCTGGAGTACCGGCTTCGTGAAGATGGTTATGAGGTGCTCACCGCGTCGGAAGGACTCGGTGCGCTTGATCTCTTCACCACACATGAAGTGGATTGCCTGATAACTGATTTGCGGATGCCCGGTCTTTCAGGTCTGGAACTGCTGCGCCGCATTAATGCCATCAAAAGCGGGACGCCGGTCATCGTCATCACTGCTTACGGCGATGTGGAAACGGCGGTCGAAGCGATGCGTTCCGGCGCGTTCGATTTTATCCCCAAGCCGTTTAACCGCGACCACATCAGTATCACCGTCGAGAAGGCGCTCACCTTCAAACGCGCTGTTGCGGAAAACCACAGCTTGCGCCGCCTGGTTCACGAGCGATTTCGTTTGGAGTCGGTCGTCGGCACTTCGGCGCTGATGCAGGAGACGCTCGACCGCACCGGGCGCGTGGCGGCGACGGATGCGAACGTTCTGATTACAGGCGAGTCAGGCACGGGCAAGGAACTCATCGCCAAAGGCATCCATTTTTCCGGGAGGCGTGCGCGTCATCCGTTTATCCCGATCAACTGCGCGGCGATCCCCGAAAACTTAATCGAAGCGGAACTCTTCGGCTTCAAGCGCGGCGCGTTCACCGGCGCAGTTGCCGACACCAAAGGCAAGTTTGAAGAAGCTTCGGGCGGCACGCTCTTTTTAGATGAAATAAGCGCGATGCCGCTCGCGCTGCAACCAAAGCTGTTGCGAGTCCTGCAGGAAAGCGAGATCGTCCGGTTAGGCGAAAGCACGCCGCGCAAAGTTGATGTCCGACTTATCGCCGCGACCAATCGGAATTTACGCACGATGATCGAAGACAATTCTTTCCGCGAAGATTTGTACTTCCGCCTCGCCGTCGTCCCCGTCGAACTGCCCGCGTTGCGCGAGCGGCGCGAAGACATACCGCTCCTGGCAGAACATTTCCTGAAACGCGCCTGTGAGCGACATAACTGCGGCAAACTGAAAATCTCACGCGAGGTTTTCGCCGCGCTCGCCGCTTATCCCTTTCCGGGCAATGTCCGCGAACTCGAAAACACCATCGAACAGATGGTCGTGCTGGCTCGCGGCGACATCATGACCATCGAAGATTTGCCCGAACAGATGCGCCGTCCGCCGGAGCACGCCGCCAACGTGCTGCTGCGTCTGCCGCCCGAAGGACTCTCTATCGAACATGTCGAGCGAGACATCATTCAACAGGCGTTGGAGATGCACGGCGGCAACCGCACACACACCGCGCGCTATCTCGACATCACGCGCAGTGCGCTCCTTTATCGTATGCAGAAGTACGGGCTAACCGCCGCCACCTCGGACGACGCGGAAGCGGATGAGAGGTGAACAGCGTGCGCCATCATCCTTTGCTGCAAGTTCTCCTCCTCGGCGCGAGCATCCTGCTTGTCACCGCGCTGCATTTTGCCACCCCGCTTGATCGCATCACTCTGCACGAGGTTTACCAGCGTCTCTACTACATCCCGATTTTGGCCGCCGCCGTTCTCTACGGCTTGTCCGGTGGGTTCGGCGCCGCGCTCTTTGCGAGTCTCGCCTACCTGCCGCACATCCTGCTTCACTGGCGGCATCACAACTCTGTATACGCGCTTAACCAGTATGCCGAGATCGTCATCTTCAACCTCGTCGGCGTAGTGACCGGACTTGTCGGCGATAGCAGCCGCCGCGCCCGCGCCCGCTCCGAGCGCACCGCCGGCGAATTGCAAAAGGCATACTCCGACTTGCGCCAGACCTTCGAGCAACTGCTGCAAGCCGACCGGCTCACCTCGCTCGGAGAGCTTTCCTCAGCGGTCGTTCACGAAGTGCGAAACCCCCTCGGCTCGATCAAAGGCGCAGTTGAAATTATGGAGGACGCGCTGCCAGCCGACAGCCCGCAACGCGAGTTTGCCGACATCGCCAAGCGCGAGGTGGACCGGCTCGACCGGCTCGTCGGAGAGTTTTTGCGTTTCGCCCGCCCGCCGAAGCCAGCCGTCGCAGTCGCTGACATCAACGAGATCGTGCGCTCCGTCGCAACGCTCACCGAGCAACAAGCGGCAGCACAGAAAGTGCGCGTCGAAACGCTCCCCGCCGCGCAATTGCCTTTTGTGAATGTTGATGCCGAACAGATCAAGCAAGTGCTCCTCAATCTCACGATCAATGCGCTGCAAGCGATGCCGGCAGGCGGGCAGGTTGTAATACGTACCTTTTACACCAACGAAAAGCAGTCGGTTGCAATCGAGGTGGAGGATGAGGGCGGGGGCGTCGATCCGGCAATCGCCGCACGCATCTTCGATCCTTTTTTTACGACGAAGGAGAAAGGAGTGGGTCTCGGTCTGTCCATCGCTTATAAAATCGCGTTGCAACACAGCGGTTCTCTGACGGTGAGAAATGGAAGTCGCGGCGCCATTTTTCAATTAACGCTCCCATCTATAACAGTCTGAAACTTTGATTCAGACCAATAAGAAATTGATGTAGACTAAAGCAGAGCAATTCCTTCGAGGAGCTTAAATGACAGGCAACGGTTCGTCGCCACTGACATTCAGAAAGAGGTTGACTACTTATGCATCACATGATCTCGATTTTATTGCTCTGCTTGATCGCCGTCTTCATCCAGCCGCCGGATGGCAGTAAAGAAGTGTTTCTGAATCGGCCTTTCGATCTCCGGGTCGGGCGGGAGGTCACGGTTAAGGGCGAGAAGTTAAAACTCAGCTTCCGCTCTGTAGCTGAAGATTCCCGCTGCCCACAAGATGTCAGGTGCATCAGGGCGGGCAACGGGCAGATACGGGTTAAAGTCAGTCAGAGGAATCATGCGGCAATCGTCAAACTTAACACGATGGGAGAATTGACACGGATTTCTTATCAGGGCTATGAAGTCAGTTTGATCAACCTGACCCCCGCCCCGCGGTCGAACCGCAAGATCAATAAAAAAGATTATGTCGCAACCTTCATGGTCTCGAAGAAAGAGCAGAAGCAAACTACGGGCGAGGTTAAATCCTCCGGCCAAAAGACCGGCGCACCAAGCAGTGGAAACGAACTATATACTCAATTGACGTGTCTCCCGGACGACCTCAAACCAAACAGGGGCGACCTTCCGGGAAGAGACATCAGCCAGGAACGAACTCTCAAACACAGACTCATCGAACTGAAAGCCTCCTGTCGAGAAGATAAGCTCGTCGATGATAAAAATAGAGAGATTCGCTTTTTCAGACTGGCCTGCTGGGGCAATCCCCCCGCCGATTATCAGGAGATTCAACAACGGCAAACGGAAGAACTGGAGAAGCTAAAAGAACAGTTCACTGTTATCGTCATCGGCTGCCCTCGTTCTCTACAGTAGAAGAATCCGGCGACACACTATGCTAAGTCTTGACAAAGTTTTACCGAAACGAGAGCAGATGCGCGTTATTCCGGGTGAAAAGTGGATTTACAGATAGGACAATGTTGCATAAATAATAATGGTCATTAATAAATAACGATGATAGAATGCAACCCGCATCATGACTGATAATCACCACTTCCAGTTAGACAAACTGACTCATTTTTCGGCGCGGCTCGACGAGCTTTTCTCCGCCATTCTGAGTTGCGGGCAAGATTCGTTGTCGCCCGATGTAGCAGATGAGGTGGCCGCTACAGCAGGCGAGATCATGTTATTGCTCGCTAACCACGGCGGAGATAAATTGGTGCGCGGAACCCTGGAAGACGCACGCCGTCTACGAGAAGTCGCACGCACACTGCGACCGGGGGGCGCACAATTAGTAGAGGTCGGGGTGGAGCTGACAAAAGACGTGGCGCGCATTATTCGTGAAGAGAAAAGGGCGGCTTAGAGCCTCAGTGCGTTGGTAAGATAACGGGGATGCGACTTTGTTCCAAGTGGCATCCCCGTTATCTTTGCTCTAAATCAGTCTTTATAATACCAACTTGCACAACCTTCTGAGATAAGGGTAGTGGGGACCTCAGGTGGGGCGCAGTGAGAGATTGTAGCGATGAATGAAATTCGGGAGTTTTAACTCCCTCCGCACATTCGTGCGGACTGAAAGTAGTCTCGGAGAATAAAGCGCGCGGACAAAGTTAAGATAAGCATCGCTTCCGTTCGGCGCGAGATACGAACGGAAGCGATGCTTAATCGCGTTAACGGCTTATCGCGCTTTTCCCGCCAGCTGACGAGAAGGCCGCTGGGGCTGACTCCTCCAACAACGCTTCGTGATTGAGCGAGAAGCGATAATTACCCGCCCGCACAATGTTGAAAGTGATATTGATGCTAAAGGTCGCGCCCGGCGCAATTGCCTGCGGCAGATTGACGCGCAAACTCGTGTTGAGGCCGCCGCCCGGCGAGGTCGCAGACGGCGCTTCGAGCGTCGTGCTGAGCACGCTCGTGTTGTCCGTGTTCGGGTTGTTATCCGGGTCATAGGTGAAGCTGACTCCATCGGTTAAAGCCAGTTGCGCGCTGGAAGTATTAACTTCATTGCCGAGCGTGGAGAGGTCGTTGACGCGGAAGCGGAAACTCGTAATGGGCTGGCCGGTATTGTTCGTCAGCGTGCGGCGGAAGCTGAGAGTGCCGCTGTTGCCCGTGCCGTTGCGCACCCGGTTCGGATCAACCGACGAGGCCAGGGTCGGAGCCAACAGGCGCGCCTTGATCGTCGCGTTGCGCACGATATGGCTCGCCAAATTCTCCGGCCCCGGGGCGCCCAGCACCGGCGTCGCATTGCTGCCGACGGGAGTGGCTGGAGTCGTCGAGACGAGTTGGAAATTCGCCGCGTTGTCGTTCGTGTCGGTCGTCAAGCCCGTCGTCATGATCCTGATTATGCGCACGAAGCTGTATTGCGACGTGCTGCCACCTGCGGCGGGGAGGTTTGTGCCCTCTCTGAGCAGGTCACAGTTGTTGCCTGTGTTGGTGCCGAAGCCAATTGCATCCATGCGTGTTGCCGTGCTCAAGAGAGCAGGGTTTGCCGTGTTGAAGAGGGCAACGTTGCGGTCGTCCTCGATATCCTGGGCAACGCTCAGGAGCAGGTTGCCGGGCACTGAAGAGATGCTGTAAGCCGACCCCGTGACGAGGTAGTGGCCGCGAGCCGGGAGGGTAGTGCCCGCCGGAATCGTCGCAATGATGACAGGCGTCGTCGAGCAACTCGCGCCGCTCTTGACGATTGACCAATCGCCGATGTCAATGCTCGCGTCGGTGTTGTTGTACAACTCGACGAAGTCATCGTTCGCCCCGTTGGGGCCGCTCGTGCGGAGTTCGCTGATGAGCACCGTCCCCGCTGGGTTGTTCACCGTGATAGTCCCGGTCGCTTGAGGCGTAGCGCTCAGGAAGCCGTTGACCGGGGTGTTGAGCGTCACCGCGAAAGTCTCGTTCGCCTCGCTCGTGTTTCCATCCGCCAGAATGTTAACGGAGACGGTCTGCACGGTCTCGCCCGGATTGAAGGTCAACGTGCCGCTCGTGGCGGTGTAATCGTCGCCGCCCGTCGCGGTTCCGTCGGCGGTCGTGTAGTTGACGGTCACGGGGCTGCCGTAAGCCGTCGAGAGCGTGACGGTGAAGGGCATCGGCGCGACGCCCGCAGCGGGTTCGGCGAGCGAAGCGTTGTTGATGCTGATGGTCGGTCGCGGCAGGATCGGCGTTACGGTCGGGTCGCTCGCGCCGTTCGCGCCGGGATCATCCGTCGGGACATTCGAGAAGTTCGAGCCGGAGACTGTGCCCTGATTCGATACCTGCGTCACGCTTTGCGGCAGGTCGTCGCGGATCGTCGCCTGGAACGTGATGGTGACGCTCTTGCCTGCCGGGAGCGTGCCGATTTGGACGGGGAAGCTGCCCGCTTGCTGGGGAGCAACGACGGGCGACTGCGCCGCTTCAGTTTGCGGAGTTTTAACGCCGGTGGACGTTGCGGTCGCTCGCATCACGTCCGTTGTGGCAGTCGTTGTCCTGTTGACGGAAACAACTTGCGGCGCGGAGATGCGGAAATTGCTTGCGGCGGGCGTTGCCGTTGCCGTGGTCGGCGCAGCGGACTCGGCCTCCTGTGCCGGGTTATCCAGGTCGTCCGCCGAGAGCGTCGCGCTGGCGGCGGGCTGCGCGCAACCTGTGCCGCCGTTGACGAATCCGCCGCCGGGCGGGACGGTGCTCGTCGTGTTGGTCGCGCTGTAAGTTGATGCAGTGTTTCTCCCTGCGAGATAGTTTTGGACGGCGGTGTTGTCGGTGTTAGCGCCGGTGTATCCGGGCAACTGGATGGTGGTGGCGAACCGCTGGCGCAGGCGAATGTTGGTCGAGGTGCTGGCGACGGTGTTCCCTGAAATATTGGCGCAGATCGTTCCCTTGTCGTTGCCGCCGACAGAGGTGGCACCGCCGTTGACCTGTATGCCGTTTAAGGCGAGCGGGTCGGTCGCGTTAATCGTGTTGTTCGTAATCGTCACGTTCAGCAGCGGGTTTGGGTTTGTCGCCGCTGCGTTTTCCTGTATCGAAGCGAGGATGCCGTGTTCGCGCACGCCCATAATCGTGTTGTTCGTCACGGCAGCGGTCATCGTGCCGTCGCCGGTCGAGACGAGGCGGATGCCCGTCCCGGCGCTCGTGGCGGATTGCGTACTGCTCCCGTTGCCGATTGAGTTGCCATTGATCGTGCCCTGAATCGTACCCGATGTCGAGGTCGTCTGCTTGTTGATGTTGATGATGTTCGAGCCGGCGCCGAGGAATGTCGGGTTGTCCGAGATGTTGTAGCGCACGTTCGCCGCGCCGCCCTTGACGATCTGAATCGGTCCGCCGGGACAGCACGGGTTGAAGGCGCTAGTGTTGATGTTGGTTTCACCCGTCGCGCTGCCGATGAAATCGGAGAAGACGCCGGACGAGCGCAAGCTGCGGAAGGTCGATTCTGAAATCGTGACCTTCATGTTGGCGGTGTTTTCGCCGCTAAAGAGAATGCCGTCTTCGCCGTTGGGCGCGACGCTGTTCGAGAGAGTTGTGCGGGAAACGGTGAGCACGGATTGAGCGCCGTTGTTGGTGTTGTTCTGCACTTCGATCTGGCGCGATTCGTTGCCCGTGACGGTGCAGTCTGTGACGGACGACGTGCCGTGCAGGTTCTGGAATTGGATGCCGTCTTCGACGACTTGATCGCCGAAGTTTTCGATGCGGCTGTTAGCGAGCGAGAAATTGGTGACGTTGTTGCCGTTGATACCAATTTGATTGCCGCCGTTCATGTCCACGTTGTCGAGCGTCACGTCGGTCGCGCCCTGCATGTGGAGGCCGGCGTTGCAACCCGTGTTCGTTCCGGCGCGCAGGCCGCCGCAAGTGCTGGTGGAAATGGTCGGGTCGGCTCCGTTGGCCGTGCCGACGTTCGTGAACGTCATGTTTCTGAGCGTGATCTCGCTGGCGTCGA